>CAXUNX010000006.1:0-43990 GCA_964252545.1 uncultured Acetobacteraceae bacterium
CGAATGGTGCGCCGCCAGCCCCAGCCAACCCGCCAATCTCAGGCAAAGCGCGTGAGCTCGTTCTAGGTCCCCGAGCGGATCTCGCCTGCGATCGGCGCATGATTGAGCAGGGCGACCAGGGCGGTGCCCGCCACCGTGTTGCCGAGCAGGGTGGGTGCCAGGAACCGCCAAAGATAGTCGGTGATGCTGGCCTTGCCGGCAAACACGCCGAAGGCGGCCTCGACGGAGCCTGCGATGACGTGCGGAAACTGGCACATCGCCACGGTGTAGGTGAGCAGGATGATGATCAGCGGCCGCGACGGCCCGGCGCCTGGCAGCAGCCAGACCATCAACCCGATCAGCCATCCGGCCGAACCGGCGAGCATCGTGGTCTGCACGAAGGGATGTTCCATCGTCCGCGCCGACAGCGTGACCATGGCCGCATAGGCTTCAGGAGAAAACACGCCGTGCTGGGCCGTCAGGGCGGCGAAGATGAAGGTGCCGACAAGGTTGGCGGCGAGCACCACGAGCCACACCCGCACGGTCATCAGCAGGCTGGCCAGATCTCTTCGGGTCAAGGTCGGGATCAAAGCGGTCAGCGTGGTTTCGGTGAAGAGCTGCTGCTGGCCCAGCACCACGATCAGGAATCCGAGGCTGTAGCCGAACCCGTCGACCAGGCGAGCCCAGCTGGTCGCCGGCAGGCCGGCCTGCAGATAGGCCTGGGCGACAAACGAGAAGCCGATCGACAGGCCGGCTGCAAGGCCGGACAGGGCGAGGCCGCTGACCGAGCGCTCAAGCTCGCGTTCGCCTTGTTCCCGGACGATCTCGTGAATCACCAGCGGGCCCAGAACCGCGTGAACGGAAGCCTGCTGTTGTTCCTGCTCATCGAGGTGCGGCGAGTTGACGCCGGCCTGGTCGGACATCGGAGCGATCCTTAACTTTCTGCGAGCGCAACGTCCCCGGCGGCAGCCGGTTCGTGCATCAGAGCAGCAGCTTGCCGCTCACCAGAAGCAGCACCATGGCCAGCACCGGCGAGAGCACCCGCTCGGACACGTGGGTGGCGACGAGGCTGCCGATGATGATCCCGGGGATCGATCCGGTGATCAGCGAGCCGAACATCGCCCAGTTGACCGAGCCGATCCACCAGTGGCCAAGCCCTGCGACCAGGGTCAGCGGCACCGCATGGGCGATGTCGGAGCCGACGACGCGGGAGATCGGCAGCTGCGGATAAAGCAGGATGAGCACGGTCACGCCGATGGCGCCCGCGCCGACCGAGGAGACCGACACCACGATGCCTATCGCGAAGCCGGTCAGAACGGTCAGCAGGGCTGCGCGGCCTGGATCCAGCACGCGTCGGCGACGGCTTGCCCGTCGTCTGATCTGGCCGCGGAACAGCAGGCTCAAGGCGGTCACCAGCAAAGCAGCACCCAGCACGGTTGAAATCAGCCGGGAGACCGAGTCCGTCGGGGCGCCAAGCTGGACCAGTCCGAACAAGGTGAGGATCGCGGCCGGCAGGCTGCCGGCGGCGAGCAGCAGCACGATGCGCCATGCGACGGTGGTCCGGGCGCCGTGCACCAGGGTGCCGACGCTCTTGGTGCAGGCCGCATAGAGCAGGTCGGTGCCGACCGCCGTGGCGGGATGAACTCCGAACAGCAAGACCAGCAGCGGCGTCATCAGCGCGCCGCCACCCACCCCGGTCAGGCCGACCAGCATCCCAACCACAAAGCCGGAAACAGCATACAGCGGGTCGATCAACGCCGCAGCGTGCATCGCGAGCTCCATCAGGCCGTTGCCTGCACGGCACGTTGCGGCATCGGTCGATTACATCGCCACCCTTCCATCCGCAAACGGCGCGGGCGCGGTGTGGAATCAGCAGGATGCGCCGGCCGCCCCCTGTGCGCCAAGGGCGATGGTTCGGCCCTGCTGCATGCTTTGCACGGCGGCATCCGCAAGACGCAACGCCTCGACGCCATCGGCGAAACCAACAATCGGCCGGGTGCCGTTTTGCACGCACTCCACGAAATGCGCGATCTCGGCCGCGTAGGCATCGGCATAGCGTTGGATGAAGAACGGCATGACCGGCTCTGCCGACTGGGTGCGCGTCCTCGACCACGCCTCGACGCTAGTCTCGCGGCGGTTGCCCGCGAGCAGCATGCCGTCCTCTCCGAACACCTCCAGGCGCTGGTCGTAGCCATAGGCGCAGCGTCGGGCGTTGTTGATATGCACGAGCGCGCCCGACGCAGCACGCAGGGTGACCATGGCGGCGTCGATGTCGCCGGCGGCACCGATGGCGGGATCAATCAGCGACGCGCCGGATGCGCAGACCTCGACGATCTCGCCCACCAGGGAGCGCGCCATGTCGAAATCGTGGATCGTCATGTCGCGGAACAGGCCGCCGGAGCCCTCGATATAGGCGATCGACGGTGGCGTCGGGTCGCGGCTGGTGATCACCACCTGCTCGACGCGGCCGATCTCACCGGCCTGCACCCGCCGCCGCAGGGTGGCGAAGGACGGATCGAACCGACGGTTGAAGCCGATCATCACGGTGGGATTGAACGGCTCGATCTCGTCGCGGCAGCGCAGGACGCGGGCCATGTCGAGGTCGATGGGCTTCTCGCACAGCACCGGCCGGCCGGCCCGCACCGCGGCAACAAGCAGGTCGACATGGGTGTCGGTCGTGGTCGCGATCAGCACCGCCTCGACTGTGGGATCGAGCAGGGCGTCGGCAACCGAGCTCGCCTGGCGCACGCCCAGCGCTGCCGCCGTCATCGCGGCGCTGTCGGCCACCAGGTCATAAACGCAGGCAAGCTCCGCATCCGGGTGGCGCGCGAGGTTGGCGGCATGCATGCGGCCGATCCGGCCACAACCTAGCACGGCGAAGCGGACCATCTGGGGCGTCCTTGAACAGAAGGGAATCAGGGCGGCAGGGATGGCCGGCGGGATGGTTCTCGTGCCCGCAGCCCGGGATCGTTCCGTATTCCATCGGCTCAAAAACCTGTCAACGACGTCGGGGGGCCGGTGCAGGACGTCGGTTGAAACCAACCGGGCTGACGGCGTTTTGCCTTGGGGCACAGAGGAGAGCGAAGCATGAGCGAAAAGACCGGCGGCGGCGAGGTGTCGAGAGCCGAGGAGGCGCAGAACCTCGCCAAGGAGGCGGTGGATGCGATCAAGCAGGGCGACAAGGAGGAAGGGGAGTTCCTGGCCGACGCGGCCAAGGAGCTGGACGGGGCTGCCGCGGACAAGATCCTCAAGGAGAGTGGCAAGCAGAAGGGGAAAGGCTGATGGCCGCGCACCTGCCGCCGGTGCCACCCGAGCAGCAATCCAACAAGGGCCCGGCCTCCCCCACCGGTGCCGCGGAAGCCGGAACCGCGAAATCCGAGGCGGAGCGCACACGCAACCTCGCGGAGCAGGGACGCCAGGGCAACCTCAAGCAGAACACGACCAACAAGGGCTTCCAGCAGGATCGCTGACATGACGAACAAGAACGAGCATACCGGCCGTTTCGGCGGCCCGGGCAGCAGCCACCAGGATCGCGAGCATCCGGGCAAGAACCATCAACCAACCGGTCATAAGGGCGGCGGCGAGCAGGCCGGCAGCATCCTCCCGGACGGTTCCCCCACCAACACCCGCGACAGCCGCGTGTCGGGCGGCGGAGGGGAACGAGACCGTCATCATACCCACACCAACGATCGCTCCTGAGGCGGGACGCAACGGCTAGGCCATGTTCCGTTTGCACCGGCCGACGGCTCATGTTCTAGCGTGTTGTTTTATCGAGCATCTTGATCCACTTGAACGACTCCGTTCGTTTGGATGATGCTCCAGCACACGGATCACAAGGCATGGATCGTCCCCTCGAGATCGGCTTCCACAATCTCCAGCCATCGGAAAGCCTGGAGGCGGAAATTCGCGAACGGGTGGCAAAGCTCGAGCAGCGGTATAACCACCTCATCGGCTGCCGGGTGACGGTGGAAGCGCTGCACAACCAGCATCAGACCGGCAACCTGCACGAGGTGCATATCGTGCTTTCGGTGCCGGGCCGGGACCTCGTGGTATCGCGGGAGCCGCACCATGCAAAGCAGCGCTATGCTCATCCTGACCTTCGGACCACCTTGCGGGATTCGTTCAAGGCGGCGGAACGGCAGCTCCAGGGCTACAAGGGCGCCCAGCGCGTCGACACCTCGGCTCCGAGCGGGTCAGCCCTGGCTGGCCAGGTGGCGCAGTTGCTGCCCCAAGAGGATCACGGCTTCATCCTGAACAATGTCGGCACCCAGCTGTATTTCCACCGCGACAGCCTGACCAACGGCAGCATGGAGGAGCTCTCGGTGGGGCAGGCGGTGCACTACGTCGAGGAGGAGGGTTCCGCGGGCCCGGTCGCCACCAAGGTGCGCATCGCTTGAATGCGCACCAGGCAGTTCTGGATCCCGGCGGGATGCCGGTGCCGGCCGTGGATCCGCTGCTACGGCTAGCGCGCATGCTGCGGCAAACCGGCTATCGGTTCGCCACCATCACGCCTGCCAGCCACGCGCGGATCAACCGGCGTCCGGAAAACAGCTAGGCGCGGCCGCTGCAGGACGTGTGCGGCTGGCATCCGTTCCAGCGCGGGCTGCTGCCGGTGAAAATGCATGCCGGTCGCTAACCGCCCGATCGGGTTGTCGCACTCCCGTCTCGGCAGGGCTCTGGAGGCGTGCCGGGTCCGTGCGGCGGCAAGCGCCGAGCGCAGCGTGTCGCCAGGCGGGCCAATCAGGATCACCAGGGCCCAGAGGCCGCCCGCTGCGATGATCCCGGCGCCGGTCAGCCCGATCATGGCCAGGCCAGGAAGCACCAGAATGACGGTGCAGAGCATGCCCACGGCGGAGGCCCGGACCGACACCAGGTTGTCTCGAGGACGTTGCCGGTGCCGAGCAGCCGCAGCACCGCCATCGAGATGATCGCGGCCAGGATCGAGGATGAGACGGTCATTTCGGTCTTCAGGCCCATGTTGATGTTGGCTGACATGAACACGATCGTGATCACGCCGCCGGTGAGAAGGCCTCTGGCCGTCAGTTCCGAACAAGCCAACCTCGCGTCGCGGGCCACCGCCGCGTCTGAATGCCCGCTGACGCGTCGAGGTGCAATCTGCTGGTCCAACATGCGGATGACTATTGTGCAACGCAAAAACACCTTGCGTTTGTGCGTTGATCATGCGAATGATGCGTCGCACCATTTACATTGGAGTGCACGAAAATGGCACAGCACGCACACGCCCTGGCGTCGTTCGGAACGCCCGTTGGAACCGGCCTTTTCTCCAACGTCCGCGCGCAGTTCACGGCCCGCCGCACGCGGATGCTCGAGCGCGCCCGGATCCGCCGTGAGCTCGAAAGCTACACCGATCGTCAGCTGAGCGACCTCGGCCTGAGCCGGATGGACATCCCTGCGGTGCTCGATGGCGCCTTTAGCCGCTGAGACCGACCGGGCGTCTCGGCCCGGCACAGCCGAACCTCTGATGACCAAGCGGCGCCGGCGAGAACGGAGCGATGCTGGAGTTCCGGCGGGGCGGCGCCGGCCGGTTCCGCGCTGAGCAATACCGGCTAGGGTCGCGAACTGATCGAGAAAGCTTTACCTCGTCAGTGCACCGCCAGGACGTCTTAAACGTTATGGGAACAGAGTGTTCATTGCAGGATATCCATTCCGATGCCGGTGCGCATCGCGGAGATGGACCATGCCTGAACACGCACTCAGCGGTTGTCGCGTCCTGGTCGTGGAAGACGAATACCTGATCGCCGACCAGCTTTCGGCATGTCTGGACGATCGCGGGGCTATCGTGCTCGGACCAGTTGCCACGGTCGAGAGTGCATTGAACGTGATCAAGTCCGGGGAAAGCATCGACTGCGCGATCCTCGACGTGAACCTGGGTGGCGAAAAGGCCTATCCCGCGGCTGATGCTTTGATCCAACGCGAGGTGCCGTTCCTGTTCACCACGGGATACGAATCCTCCGTCCTGCCGACCCGCTTCGTGGACGTGGTCCGGTGCGAGAAGCCGATCAGCATCAGGCGCTTCGCGGAAGCGATGGCGAGGATCGTGCACGCATAGGCTACCTGCTCCCAGAGGGGGTCGGCGGCCAGCGCGCTTGTTGTCGCGCCACCCCGGCGTCAAGGTTCTCGTCAACAACGCCGGCATCGTGCGCTTCGAGCCGCTGGAGCGGCGGCGCGACCTCGCCGTCGCGGAGGCGCTCGTCACCACCAACCTTCTCCGGCCGATCCGGCTGATCGACGCCCTGATCGAGCATCTCGCCACGCGGCCGGACGCGGCGATCATCAATGTGAGGTCTGGACAGGCATTCCTTTCGCTGTTCGCGACCCGACCTACCGCGCGACCAAGGCCGCGATGCATTCGTACAGCCTGTCGCTGCGCCAAACGCTGAGGGGCCGCGTCGAAGTCACCGAGCTGGTCCCGCCTGCCGTGCGGACGGGCATCACCCCCGGCCAGCAGGACAACGCTGCCTTTCTCCCGCTCGGAGACTTCGCCGACGAGGCCATAACAATCCTCAACCAGGACCCTACGCCAGGTGAGGTCCTGGTTGATCGCGTCAAGTTTCAGCGCTTCGCCGAGGCGGAGAACCGGTTCGACGCCTCCATGATCGCGATGAACGAGATGGCCGCACAGCCGCAGCGCGCGCGTTCCTGAAGCCTGCCCGCCAGCTTGCCGCGATCTGGCGCGGTTCGTGAGCGGCGAGCCCAGCCTTTCCCCATCGCCGCCGCTGTTTGCTGCGAAGCAAAGCCCGCCCCGCATCGCCTGCGGCGGGTTTTCTTTGTAAACAGTAATGCTCACGCGATGTGCACCAACGCTCACAAGCAGACTAATTTGTATGCATAAAGCGCAATAAAAGGCATTAATTTGCGGACTACAAGTCTCAAGGCGGCCAAATGCGTATCAATTATGCACATAGCTCTTGATTTCGCACCGTTATGCCTCTTCAATTTGTTGCGAAACGGATCGTGGATGGCACGTGCCGGTGCAGGGGAGTGGTTGCATGCTGAAACGGAACGCCGGTGCTTTGCGAAGCCTGCTGCTGCTCACCGTCTGCCCGCTCGCCGTGGCGTCCGGAGCGCTTCCCGCCTGCGCCCAGAGCGTCGTTTCGGGTCCCGACGCCGCAACGCCGGCCACCAAGCCTGCTGCCGCCACCAAGCCTGCCACCACGAAGCCGAAGGCCAAGCCTTCAGGCGGCATCGCCAACGCGGCCGCGGCAAACACCGGCGAATCGCTGATCGTCACCGGCACGCGCAGCCTGGGCCGCAAGGCGCGCGACAGCACCAGCCCGATCGACGTCATCACCGCGGCCACGCTGCGCCGCTCCGGTCAGCCGAACCTCGCCGACGCGCTCGTGCGTACCGACCCGTCGATCAACATGAACGCGATGGGCGCGGATACCGCCGACCTCACCGCAGCGCTGGTCCTGCGCGGCCTCAACCCCGACGACACGCTGGTGCTGATCGACGGCAAGCGACGCAACGGAACCGCCAACATCACCGCCGATGCCGGACCGCAGCAGGGTGCCACGCCGGTCGACATCAACATGATCCCGGCCGCCGCGATCGATCACATCGAGGTCCTGCGCGACGGCGCTGCTGCCCAGTATGGTTCCGATGCGGTGGCAGGCGTGATCAACGTCATCATGAAGAAATCGCCGACCGGCACCAGCGGCAATGCCCTGACGGGCGCCGACGCCTATAACGGCGATGGCTGGACCTACCAGATCAATGCCGACCAAGGCGCCACCCTGCTCGGCGACGGCTATATCCATCTCGGCGGCACGGTCTACCACGCCGATCATTTCACCGCCCCTGCCATCGACGACCGCACAGGCACGGACGTGAACTACATCAACGGCCTGCCCGAGGAGACCCGCGAAACTCTGAGCATCGATTTCGGCAAGCCGCTGACCGAGGACATCAACAGCTACGGGCTCATCACCTACGGCCATCGACACGCCGAAGCCTACGAGAACTATCGTACGCCGAGCGTGCTGCCGGAAATCTATCCAGAGGGATTCTCTCCCATCGAGACCGACGAGGAGAACCAGTATTCCGCCACGCTGGGCATCAAGGGCGACGACCTGCTGGGCTTCCGCTGGGATCTCAGCACCACCTACGGCGCCGACGAGCTCGACATCGGCAACAAGGACACCGCCAACCCGAACCTCTTTGATGCGACCGGTCTAACCCCCACCAAGGCCCTCGCGCAAAGCCTGCGCAACGCGCAATGGACCAACAATCTCGATTTCTCGAAACCGCTCAACCTCATGAGCATGCCGTTCACGCTGTCGTTCGGCGCCGAGCAGCGGGTCGAGACCTACAAGATCGGTGCTGGCAACCCGTCATCCTACGAGCTGGGCGGAACGCAGGGCTTTGCCGGCCTGCTGCCGGCGAACGCCGGCTCCTGGAACCGCGATGTCTGGGCCGGCTACATCGAGACCGATTTCCATCCGACTCCGAAATGGGACCTCGATCTCGCCGGCCGCTATGAGCACTACACCGATGTCGGCGACACCGAGAATGGCAAGCTTTCCAGCCGATATGATTTCACGCGTCGGCTGGCGATCCGCGGCACCATCAGCACCGGCTTCCGGGCGCCAACCCTGGCTGAGGAGCATTTCAGCGCGCTCAACGTGTCCCCGACCGGCGCCAGCGGCGATCTGGCGGTGGACTCCGCGGCCGCCGCCTCGATCGGCGCGGTGCCGCTGAAGCCGGAACGTTCCACCAACGCCAGCGCCGGCCTCGTGCTCGAGCCCATCAACAATCTGAGCGTGACGTTCGATATCTACCAGATCAACATCCGCGACCGGATCATCGGCGGCGGCGACTACACCGGCACGGCCGCCGAGAACGCGATCGCCGAAACCGGTGCCGAGCTTCCGGCGGGCATCGAGGCAAGCGACATCTCCGCCTTCTACTTCTCCAACGGCGCCAGCACGCGCACCCAGGGTGCGGATCTCAACGCCAACTACTTCTCGAACTTCCGCGAATACGGCACGGTCAACTGGACCATCGGCCTCGACCTGAACCGCACCCGCATCCACCATGTCGGTCTTGACACCAATGGCAACCCGCTGCTGAACGCCGAAGGGATCGGCTACCTGACCACCGCATTTCCACGCAGCAAGCTCCTGCTGGACGCCTTCTGGCGGCTCCGCAAGTGGGACGTCAACGTGCGCCAGACCCGCTACGGCCAAACCACCAACGACCTGCAGTACGAGGACCAGGCGCCCGCAGCACTGCAATATTCCACCTCGACCTTCTACCAGTTCGTGAATACGCCACGCTGGTTGACCGACCTGGAGATCGGCTACAGCCTGACGCCGCATTGGCATGTCGCGGTCGGCGGCAACAACCTGTTCAATATCAGGCCGCGCAGCACTCCCGCGGATGTGGCCTATCTTGGCGTCCAATACTATGATCAGAACTCGGATCAGGTGCCGATTTCGGGCGGTTTCTATTACGGCCGCGTTAATTTCACGTTTTAACTGCAAGGCTTGAGGCAACTGTGCTTTGACACAGCAAGCCCAGCATGTTTGTTATGCAAGTCCAAGCTACGTGCGTCTTACATAGCAGACATGAGGTTAGTGCATGGTGGTGACCGGCGTGATCCTGTTGCTGTGGGGCGTGCTGGAAGGGGCGATCTACCTGCTCCGGATGGGTCCTGCGGCAGAAACGCTGATCCGGATCGCGTTCGCCCTCGGCACCGCCAGCCTCATCCTCGGCAATGCCAGGAAACGTGGCCGGGGAAATGCCCAAGCGCCCGGCCGGCGCAACTCCGCTCTGGTGTTCCGGGCTTCTTCCAGCCTGCCAGCGCGCCTGGCCTTCCTGGCATCGGCCGAACGCCCGGTCGCCTCCCTGGCCATCGGCATCGTGGCGGCGTCGGCACTTCTGAGCCTGATCCTGGCGCTTGTCATCCTTTCCGCGAGCGCAATTTCGGCGGATGAGTTCGGCTATCGCTATCTCGCCGAGACGCTCAGCCGGGGCAGGCTCTGGAACCCCGCGTCGCACCCGCCGCTGCACGACATCGTCCAGACCCTCTACGTTCCCGACAAGCTGGGCAAGCGGCTGTCGCAATACCCTCCCGCCTGGCCGCTCGTGCTGGCACCCTTCAATGCCGCCGGCGTCGCCTGGTTGGCCAACCCTCTGGTGGCCCTGCTCGGCGGCGCCTTTATGCTGGGTGCGCTGCGCGCGGCCGGCGTAGGAGCCGCGGCCCAGGCGGCAGCGCTGGCCCTGGCGCTGCTCGCCCCGTTTGAACTGTTCAACGCCGCCAGCCTGTTCAACCACACGCTTGCGGCCACCGCAATCCTGGCGGTGGTGTGGCTCGACCTGCGGGACGCAAAGCGGGGCTCGGCCTGGAACCGGGCCGGCATCGGCCTGGCGTTCTCCGTGCTGCTGGGGACCCGCTACGAAGCCTTCTCCATCGCCTTCGGCTTGTTTGCCTGCGACCACCTGATCCGTCGCCGCACCCGGTTCGTGGTCTGGGCGCTGCCGGCGGCCGCGGGGGCGCTGCCCGGGCTGGTTCTGCTCGGACTGTATGACTGGCGCATCACCGGAAGCCCGCTCACCACCACCCTGAGCTGGGGTTTCCCGGGCATCGGGCTCGGACTGCACGCGCATGGCATCAACGGCACCCACTCGCCGGCCCGCGCCATGCTGTACACCTTCCGCTGGTCGCTGGGATGGGCGGATTTCGCATCGGTGGCGATGCTGCCGCTCTATGTGGCGGCGCTGTGGCGACGCACCCTGACGCGGAGCCTACGCTGGTTCGACCTGATGCTGCCGGCGGTTATCCTGTTTTTCGTGTTCTATCCGGATTACGGCGGCTTCCAGTACGGGCCGCGCTACTGGTTCATCGCGCATGCGCTGGTGCCGCTAACCATCGCCATCGAAGGGGGCTGGCGGATCACCACGCGACGTTTCGATCCGCTGCCGCTCGCCGCCCTGCAGGCGACGGTGTTTCTCGGCTTCACGCTCGGCTATGGCGCCTTTGCGCGGATCCAGGCCGAGGCGCGATTGCTGCCGTTGCGGGTGGCGGAGGCGGCGCCCAGCCGCAGCGCCGTGCTGTTTCCGAGCCAGGCCGACATGCGCTATGTCGGCTGGCAGCTCCGGCCGGAGCAGCTGAACGGCAAGGATTTCACGCGCAACGGCCCGGACGGTCCCGGCCGCGTCCTGCTGGGCCTCGATCTTGGCCCACAGCGCACCCGCCTGCTCTGCAGGCAGATGACCGACCGCACCATCTACCGCCTCGAGGAACCCAGCGACGCGAGGCGGCCCAAGCTGGTGCCCGCCTGCGGCTGAATCCTCAGCCGGAGTGCTCGCCCCGGCTGGTCGCGGTTCAGCCCGCCGGCACCCGCACCACCGAGCCGGCAGGGTCGGTGCGCGCTGGCCAGAAGCCAAGCTGCGATGGGGGCGCCGCCACCGCCAGATAGGCCAGCCGCTTGCTCTCCTTGCGGCCGCGGGCGACCGAATCCAGGATCAGGCCGCACGCGAACGACAGGAACGAAAGCAGCATCAGACCTGTCGAGAGCACCGCCGTCGGCAATCGCGGGACCAGCCCGGTCTTAAGGAACTCCAGCACCACCGGGATGCCGAACAAGAGGCTGGCCAGCACCAGCAGCAGCCCGATGCAGGAGAAGAACTGCAGCGGGCGCTCCTCCTTCACCAGGGTGATGATGGTGCGCAGGATCCGCACGCCGTCGGTATAGGTGCGCAGCTTGGAGGCCGAGCCGGCCGGGCGATCGCGGTAGCTGGTCTGCAGCTCGCCCACCGGCATGCGCAGCTCGAGCGCGTGCACGCTGAACTCGGTCTCGGTCTCGAAGCCGGCCGCGAGCGCCGGGAACGTCTTGACGAACCGACGCGAGAACACCCGGTAGCCCGACAGCATATCGGTGATGCCGTGGCCGAAGATCTGCCGGACCAAGCCGGTCAGCATCACGTTGCCGAAGCGGTGGCCTGGGCGGTAGGCCGCCTTGATATCGGTCACCCGGGTTCCAGTGACCATGTCGAGCTGCTCATCGGCAAGCAGCCGCACCATTCCCGGCGCGTCAGCCGCCTCGTAGGTGTCGTCGCCATCCACCAGCACGTAGATGTCGGCTTCGATGTCGGCGAACATGCGCCGAACCACATGGCCCTTGCCCTGCTGTCGTTCTCCGCGCACCACCGCTCCGGCGCTGGTTGCCGCCGCGCGCGTCTCGTCCTTGGAGTTGTTGTCGTAGACGTAGATGGTCGCCTGGGGAAGACAGGTGCGGAAATCCGCGATGACCTTGGCGATCGTGACCGCTTCGTTATAACACGGTATCAGAACGGCTACTTGCATTGCACCCTGATCTTCCGATGTGGAGCCGGTCCGGGCCCGATCCCAGCCTATCACGCCGCGGGACATCCGAAGGCGACCATACAGCAGTTGCGGCTGCAAGACGCCCCGGGGGAGACCGCCAGGGAAGCGTGTTCGCGCACGCGTTGCCTTGCGTGCGACGATTGGCGGCCGGTGCGGTAAGTTGGTCACAGCCGCGGGCAGGGGTGCGACAGGCCGCCCCGTGCTGCCACGTTCCCCCTGTTGCCCGATTGACGCGCAGTTGCTCCCGCACGGGCGCGAGGGGGCCAGTTCGCTAGGCAATGGTGACAGAATTTGTTACCTGGGGCCGTGTCGAGTTTGGGGAAACGATCCATGCCGAAGCATGCAAACCGGGCCGGCCGGACCGCCGCGAGCCGTCTTGCCGGGTCAGTCGCGGCGACGATGGGGATGGCCAGGCGTACCGGCGTGGTGGCGCTGTCGAGCCTCGGCCTGGCGGGTGGCACCGCCTACGCGGTGACCCCGCTGAACACCTACTACGGACCCGGCCTGCCGGTGGACAACTACTTCCCAGAAGGCATCCCCGGCAGCCAGGACGAGCCAGGCGTCACCGTGCGCACCCGGCTGCGCCCCGAATACGACACCCAGGGCGTGCAGGCGGGGGCCTTCGTGATCCGGCCCAGCTTCGAGGAGGAGGCCGGCTACAACACCAACGTGGTCGGCGGCAGCATCGACGGCAAGGGCAGCAGCGAGCTGCGAAGCTCGGCCAGCGGCTCGGTGAACTCCAACTACAACGAGGATAATTTCGGTCTCACCGCCAACGTCGACGATGTGCGCTACTGGGACGTGCCCCGGATGAGCCACACCGACTACAACGTTTCGTTTGGCGGCGGCCTCAATCTCGGCCGCGACGTGCTCTACCTTTCCGTCAGCTACCAGAACGCCAACGAGGAACCTTACGATATCGGCACGCAGGGCTCCTCGATCGTGCAACTCAACAAGCCGCTGAACTTCTCCGACACCGACTTCCGGGTCAGCTACAGCACCGAGTTCGGCCGCTTCACGGTCCAGCCCAACGTCGACTATCAGCTGATCCGCTTCGCGTCGGGCGACTTCACCGGCATCACCACCGATGAGGCGAGAGCCTTCGACCAGAGGCTGCGCGACAGCAACATCCTGCAGGGAGGTGTCGTTGCCCGCTACGAATTCCAGCCGCAGCGCGACGCGGTGCTGGTGCTGAACGGCAACTACAACAACTACATACGCGGCGGCAACCAGGCCGACATCGGGGTCGTCAACTCGACCGGCGTCACCGTGCTGACGGGTCTCGACTATCAGCTCAGCGGCGCCACCACCTTGCGTGCACTGGTCGGATATCAGCAGCGATTCTTTAACGGCAACACGTCAAACCAGGGTGCCCCGATCGGCGAACTGCAGGCCATCTGGAACCCGACCGGCCTGACCACCGTCACGGCCGCCTATGCCCGCACGATCGAGGATGCCACCACCGATACGGTCACCGGCTACACCTATGACCGGTTGAAGCTGGTTGTTGATCACGAGCTCTACCGAAACATCCTGCTCCAGGCGAGCGGCCTGCTCGAGGCGGCCAACTATCAGGGATCCAGCCTGGAGCAGACCAATGTCGGCTTCGGCCTCGGCGCAACCTACCTGGTGAACCGCAACATCCAGCTCGCCCTGAGCTACAATTTCATCGATCACCTCAACTCAAGCGGCTTCATCAACCCGGTGGTGGCGCAGCAGCTTGGCGGGGTGTCGGACTCGTTCTCGCAGCATATCATCCTGTTGCGGTTCCGGTTCGGCTTGTGATCGTGCGGCGTTGACGAGAGCATGTGCGTTCGCCTCGGCTTACGCTGATGTTCTTGCCCTAGGCGCTGCCGTCGCGCAGCGCGGCCGCGACCGCGCTCGGCTTCGCCCGCTCAACCAGATACAGCGGCCGCTGCTTGGTTTCGTTGAACACCCGGCCGAGATATTCCCCGATGACCCCAAGGGTCATCAGCTGAACGCCGCCCAGGAACAGGATCACCGCCATCAGGCTCGGATAGCCGGGCACCTGGTTGCCGAAAAGCAGAGTGCGCACGATCAGCTGGCCGCCAAACACCAGCGCGAACACCGCCACCAGCAGCCCGAGATAGGTTGCGATCTTCAGCGGCATCAGCGTGAAGCCGGTGATCCCTTCGACCGCCAGGTTCCATAGTCGCCAGTAATTCCAGCTGCTGCTGCCAGCATGTCGCGGCGCGCGATCATAGAGCACGGCCTGGCTCGGGAAGCCGATCCAGGCGAACATGCCCTTCATGAAGCGATGGGTTTCCCGGAGCTGCAGCAGCGCGTCGAGCGCCCTGCGGCTGAGCAGCCGGAAGTCGCCGGTGTTGCGCGGCAGCCGCACCCCGCCAAGACGTTGCATCAGCCGGTAGAACAGATCCGCGGTCAGCTTCTTCAGCCAGGTCTCCCCCTCGCGGGCGCGCCGCTGCGCATAGACCATGTCGATGCCGGTGTCCCAGACGGCGACCAGCTCCGGTATGATCTCCGGTGGATCCTGCAGATCGGCGTCGATCACCACGATCGCCTGGCCCGCCGCTTGATCGAGGCCGGCGGTGAGTGCGATCTCCTTGCCGAAATTACGTGACAGATTGATCAGCCCGACCTGCGGATGGCGCGCCCGAAGCGCCTCCATGCAGGCCAAGGTGTCGTCGCGGCTGCCGTCATTGACGTAGACCACCTCCCAGCTGCGGCCGATCGACTGCATCACCGCGCTCAGCCGCTGATGGAACTCGGCGAGCCCCAGCGCCTCATTGTAGCAGGGCACGACCACCGAAAGAGCGGGGCGAGCCGGCGGCGCGCGCCCTGGCGTGCCTGGCTTCGGCTGCGCGCTTTCGCTGTCGAGGATCATGTTGCGGGTCCGACCCGGTGGCAGGAAGCGACGCGATCAAACGCGACCACGTCGAAGCCGGCTGCGGCCCGGCTCCAGCATGGGTCGTGCGCGAACGCCTGCTGCATCGCCGGAAGCACCGAACGGCTGTCTGCGTCCAGGCCCAGCAGCACCAGCACCACGCGGGAGGCGTGCGCAGCCTCGGCCGCCCGCGCGATGGCACGCGCAGGCTCGCCCCGGTCGACCCGCTGTATGCGCAGCCCGTCGGCCGATTCGCTGACGAACGCCGCCATCACCCCGACCCCGTCATTGCCATAGGGAACCAGCGCCAGCGTTCCCCCCGTCGCAAGCATCTGCGCGGCCCGAGCCGCCTGCGCCTGCGGCTGCATGGTCTCAGGCCGCGTCATCAATCCTGCGATGGAGAGTGCCTGAACCACAAGCAGCGCCCACAAGGCGGGATGCGCAGCCCGTTGCGGCAGGCTGGCGAACGCGCTCGCCAGCAGCACGGCGAAGAAGGGCGTGGCAAAGGCGATATACCGCAGCTCGATCGGCGTGTTGTTGAACACGAAGCCCAGTGCAAGCAGTCCCGCCGGCGTCGCCAGCGTGCAAAGCAGCAGCAGCAGGCGGCCTTGCGGCGTGGCGAGCTGACGCCAACGCCATGCGATCACCCCCGCCAGTGCCGCAAGCCCCGCCATCAGCACCGCGCCGAGCAGCAGCCCGGCGAGATGGCCCACATAGAGCGGCAGGCCGCCAAACACGTTCGCCGCGGCGTATTTGCCGAGCCGGATCAGGCTGGGCAGCAGCCTGAAGGGCGGGAACTGTCCGATCCGGCTGCCACGCTGGGCAACAAAGAAGTAGAGGTCGGCCGGCAGCACGCAAACAAACCCGATTCCTGCCGCGAGCCAGCCCGGCCAGAACCGGGTTCGGGTCAGCAGCAGCCACAGCAGGGCGCCGGCGCCACCGAACGCCGCGAGATAGTTCGTGAAGCTGGCGAGACCAAGCAGCAGGCCACCCGCCAGGGCAGCGCTCACCGCCTGCGCCGGCCGGCGGCCCTGCGCCGCCAAGACGAGCAGCACCGTGCCCCAGATCATGCAGAGCTGGGCCAGCGCGAAGCCGCGCGCGATCGAGCCGGTATAGGTGAAGCCGTAGCAGCCCAGCGTCAGCAGCAGGGAGGCGACCGGCGGCGCACCGCAGCGCATGGCAAGCACCGCGACGCCACCGAGCGCACCGAGGCTGAACAGAACCGAAAGCAGCCGGGTGCGGAACAGTCCGGAACCAACCAGCCCACGCCAAGCCGCTACCGACCAGAAATACAGCGGCGGGTGCACGTCGGTATGGCGAAGGTCGGCGGCGATGCCGAGCAGCGTGCTGTGGCCGCGATAGAAGTGGCGCACGTCGCCTGCGGTGAAGGCCGCAGCCGGCCAAGCCGGGCGCGGCGTGCCCGAGGCAATGAACACGCTGTAATCCTCGTCATACTCGGTGCCGCGGGACCAGGACGCGCCGATCAGCACTGCCGCGGCGATCAGCAGAACCGCCGTTATGCCGCCGGCATGTCGTCCATGCGTCGACAGCATCGTCACTCAAATCCCTTATTTGCCCTCACGACTGTAGCATGGGCGCACGCCGTGTTAAATGGCGCCGGCAGCGGGCACGGAATGGAGCGGCAACAGTGAACAGTGTTTCGGCTGGCGCATCTCCCGGCAGATGCCGCGTGCTAGGCCTCGACTTCGCCGATCTGGACGTCGAATCCGCATCCCGGCTGATCCTTGGTCGTGCCGACGACGCAACTTTTTCCTACGTCGTGACGCCGAATGCCGACCACCTGGTTCGCTTGTCGCGCGATCCCGCGCTGCTGCCGCTCTACCGCGACGCCATGCTCTGCCTGCTGGACAGCCGCGTGGTCGCGCGAACGGCGCGCCTGCTCGGCCTGCCTGCGCCAAGAGTGACGACCGGCAGCGATCTTACGGCGCGGCTGCTCGCCGCTTCGGGACGCACGCAACCGGTCACCATCATCGGGCTGCGGGCCGATCATCTTCCGGCACTGGTTGCGCGCACGGGGATCATGCCGCCTGCGCATTACGACCCACCGATGGGGTTTGATGGTGACCCGGCGGAGATGCAGCGCGCGGTGCGTTTCGTGCTGGATCATCCGGCACGGCTGGTTTTCCTGGCGGTGGGATCGCCGCGTCAGGAGCGGCTCGCGGCGGCAATCGTCGCCAGCGGCGGGGCGCGCGGGACCGGGCTGTGCATCGGCGCCAGCCTGGAATTCCTTTGCGGGGCGGTTTCGCGCGCGCCCGGCGTGATGCAGCAACTCGGTCTCGAATGGCTGCACCGGATGCTGTCGGATCCGCGCCGCCTGGCGCGGCGCTACCTGGTTGACAACCCGCCGATCTTTTCGTTGCTGTTACGAGACCGGCTCAGTCGGTGATGCGGTCGAGCGGTGGAATGTATCGCAGCACATAGCGCTTGATCAGGATTGGTCCGGCCACTCCCGCAATCATCATCACGGCGGCAATGGTGGGGAAGTTCTGAGCGTCCCAGGTAAGGAACTTGAGCAGGACGCCCTTGGTCAGACCAAGGATGATCGTATTCAGCAGGTATATCGCAAAGCACATGTTGCCGATGAATTCCAGCCAGTCCAGCCGGCTGACGCCGCTGCGCCGGGCGAACCCGTGCAGTGCGACCATCGAAAGCAGCCCGGCAGCCAACATGTAGCTTTTGTAAGGAAAGAAGCCAGCGGCTCCATCGGACCAATCGAACTGGACGAAGCCGACCACATAGATCAAAAGAGCCACCAGCGCCAGCAAAGCTGGCATATGCCAGCGGTCCAGGATCGACCACCAATGTGCCCCGCCGCGTGCGGCAAGGCCGCCTGCGACAAAGAACACAAAGAACCGGCAAACCCGGTCCAGGTAGAAGATCGGTGGTGCAGCGATGGCGTAGAGAACAACCGCGATCACTAGAAGCAGGGCTTCCGGAGCCAAGTAGCCGGCCCGCAACGGTCCCCAGCTCGGCAGGGCGAGGCGCGGCAGCCGCAGCAGAAGCGGTGTCGCGACGACATAGATGAATAATACGCCAATATACCAGACCGACATCGCCGGGCTGTGCTCAGTGAACACAAACAAGCTCAGCAAGCCGGCGCCGAGGCTCGGAGGCAGGTTGTCGACATGCATCAGGTGGCTTGCAAGCAGCTTGCCGATCAGGATTGCGATGCCGAACCCGAAAAACGGGATCAGCAGGCGCTTTGCGCGACGCACCACCAGAATCCCCCAGCGGTTCGCGGGAACGTTGGCCGCCCCCGACCAGAACGTCACGTAGCCGCTGAGATACATGAAAAACGGCATGTGAAAGAGGTAGATTGCAATCCGCAGCGGCTCGTACCACGTCACGCCCGGCGGGTCCTCCTGCTGCACCAGGTGGCCGAACACGACCAGCAGGATGGCGATGCCCTTGGCCCGATCCAGGTCGGTCAGCCGCGTGCGGACGCGGGGGGATGAACTAACAGAACGTTTGAGAACCAGACCATCAGCCTGAGCCGGGCCGGGAACCGCTGAAGCTCGTTTCATGGAAGTTTCCAGGGACGGGGAGTGGAAGCCAGCCTAGCTGCCGCGATCCGCGCGGGACGTGCTGCACCCGGTATACATAACCTGGAAAGCATATCTTGTTAACCATAAAGACGGTGCATGACGGGCGCCGATGGTTTATCTTACAGCCGGTGTGACTTTCCGCGGCGCGACAAACGCGCACAGAATGTAGCAGTGTGTTGGGTGTTGTAACAGTATGTTAGTTTTCGCAGGCGGGTTTGCCGGAAAGCTCATGATCGTTGGCGCGCGTCCTAGGGGGACCGAATGATGCTGAATGTAGCGCCGGGCAGTACGCCCGGTTCGGGGTCGGAGCGCTTCTACCGGGGCGGGGCCGCCAATCCCAATCCAAGCGAAGCGGCCGCTCAGATGTTGAGCAACGCTGCCTGGAGCGTCTGGCGGCACAAGGCCGTGCTTCTGCTTTGCCTGCTGCTGGTTCCGGCGATCACCTGGGCCGGCCTCAAGCAGCTGACGCCGCTCTACATGGCAACCGCCTCCGTGATCTATGAGCCGGCCTCCTATAACCAGGAAGCCCTGAAGAGCATCCTCACGCCGGACACCACCACCGACGAGGTCATCACAAGCCAGGTCGAGGTGATCCAGAACCTGCATTCGGCCGAGCGGATTGTTGATCGGTTCGATCTCGATAAGAATCCCGAGTTCAACTATTCGCTGCGTCCCAAGACAACCTTCTCCGAGATCTCCGAGGGCGTAGTCGGCGGGGTCAAGGGCGGCATCGCCTTTCTGATCCGCCCGGTGTTCCCGGCCGCCGCAGACTCGCTGACGGAAGATGCGCGCGGCGCCACTCCTGAGGACATCCGCCATTCGGTTGTTGTTGCCGTGCAGGCGGCAATCACCGCCGAAGCCGTGCGACAGTCGCATGTGATCGAGGTTTCGTTCACCTCCAAGAGCCGCACGCTCGCCTCGGATGTGGCGAACGAGCTGGCGAACCTCTACATCTCTGACCAGCTGCAGATGAAGTTCGATGCGGTCCGCAACGCCAACAAGTGGCTCGAGGGACAGGCGCGCCAGCTGCAGCAGCAGGTGCAGGCGGAGGACAACAAGATCGCCGGCTACCGGAGCCAGCAAGGCCTGACCCAAGGCGTGGTCGCGGGCCTCGCGACCGAAGAGGTCAGCAGGCTGAGCTCCAACCTCGACGAGGCCAACAACGAGCTCGCCCAGGCCATGGGCCAGGTGAGCGCAGCACATGGTCGCCTCGGCAGCTCCGCGCAGGCGTCGATCTCACCAAGCGTGGTCGCCCTGCGTGCACAGCGCGACGCGCTTGCGGCACAGCTGCAGTCGCTGATGTCGCATCTCGGCTCGAACCATCCGACCGTGGTGTCGATGCGCCAGCAGCTTGGCGTGCTGTCGAGCGAGGTGAATGCCGAGACCGGCCAGGTGATGGCGGCTTCGGACGCAGCGGTGCGCGCGGCCCGAGCCAAGGTGGCGGGGCTCGAGGCGCAGCTGCGCGACGCGCGTGAGCGTGTGGCAACCGCGAACCAGGCGGAGATCCCGCTTGATGCGATGCAGCGCGAAGCGGATGCGTCACGCAATCTGCTGCAGACCGTGCTCGACTCCATGCAGCGGCTTGCACAGCAGGCGGCGATCGAGACTTCGGATGCCCGCGTCGTGTCCGAGGCGCTGCCGCCGGCGCAGCCCTCGTTCCCGAAGATGAAGATCCTGATCCCGGCCGCAGTGCTGCTCGGCCTGTTCATCGGCTTCCTGCTGATCTACCTGCTGGAACTGACGCAGAGCAAGTTCCGCAGCGGCCACGACATCCGCAGCGTGCTCGGCCTCAACTGCCTCGCTCAGATCCCGCAGATCGACGTCTCGCGGGAGGGGGTCGCCGGGATCGAGGAATATCTTGTCCAGAAGCCGTTCTCGCTCGGGGCCGAGCAGGTCCGCTCGTTGCGCGCGGCGCTCTGGCTTGGGGCGAGCCGCCCCAAGGTGGTCGCCATTGCGGCCGCACGTCCGGGCGAAGGCAAGACCACCACTTCGATCTGCCTGGGGCGCTCGGCGAGCCTCGCGGGCGAGCGGATCATCGTGGTTGAGTGCGACACCCGCAAGCCGAGCTTCGCCAAGCTGATGAACATCAAGGAGAAGACCGGCCTGCTTGAGTTCCTCAGCGGCACCGCGCCGCTGGAGGACGTCATTCACACCGACAAGCTGACCAGCTTCGATTACATCCCGGCCGGGATCGGCGGCAGGAGCAACTCGCACTCCTTGTTCATGTCCGAGAACATGGTCCTGTTGCTGGAGCGCCTGCGGCGTGACTACGACCTCGTCGTGCTCGACCTGCCGCCGGTCATTGCGCTGACCGACGCACGGATCGTCGCCAGCATCGCCGAGGCGACGCTGCTCTGCGTGCGCTGGCAGACGACGCCTCGTGCCGTGGCGAAGCATTGCTATGAGATGCTGCAGGATGCGGGCGCCAACGTGATCGGCGCGGCGCTCACCCGGGTGAACATGCGCGCGCATGCCCGCTCCGGCCATACCGACGCCGAGGCCTATCATTCTCGTTACGCTCCCTATTACCAGCATTAAGCCCAGACCGCGCCATGAGCTTCGCCTTCCTGCTCCCACCCCCTGTGCGACGTTTTAACGATAACCACTCGTCGAACCTGGCACTCTGGGTGGGGATTGGCTTCTTCGCGCTGTATTCTATCGCAGCCATGATGGGCCAAAAGCAGATCATGGCCATGATCGCGCTGGGGCTTCTCTGTTGCATGGGCGTCGTCTGCCTGCGTCTGACGCTGCTGTCCTGCGTGCTCTGGCTGCTCTTGGCGGGAACGACGCCGGAGATGTGGCTGCCTGGGTTCATCCCCAACAGCTCCAATGTCGCCACCACGGTGATCAAGGTCATCGGCATCGGCCTGGCCGCGATCTGCGTCCTGCGCTACGGCCTGGTGTTTGATGTGTTCAATCCAGGCTTCGCTTTTATTCTGATGTTCTTTGAAGGCCTGGTGCACGGGCTTTGGCCGTCGCTGACCCTTGGCGAAAGCCTCCGAACCGTTGTGGGATGCGCATCGCCCTATGCCTTCGCGTTTAGCCGGCTTCCAAGGCGGTGGACCGCAAGCATCATCGAGGCAACTATCTGGGTGCCCTTGCTGATCCTCGTCTTCGGCGGGTTCCTCGCCGCCGTCGGTGCCAAGCCGTTCTTCTCGCCGGATGCGGGCGGCTCCGTGCGGGTGGCCGGTTCAAGTCATCCCGCCTTCCTTGCCACGCTCGCGATGACGTCGGTGTACGCGTGCATGATCGAACTGTATCGCAACGGCCGCACACGCTACCTCTGGCTGTTTGCAATGAATTTCCTGATCCTGGTCGGGTCCGGATCACGGTCGCCGCTCGGCTGCGCCGTGATGGTGACGGGGATTGCCTTCCTGGCGATCCGCTCCGAAAGCTTCACCATGCGCCATCGCGTTCTGCCGCTGCTTATCGGCCTGTTTGCGCTTCCGGTGTTGCTGGTGCTGGCAGCGACGTCCAAGAGCCTGCGTCTGCTCACCGTGATGTCGGGCAACGCACAAGGCTTGAGCGGCCGCGACCTGATCTGGCCGTTCTTTCAGGCGGCCTGGAGTCAGTCGCCGATGTTCGGCTGGGGCATCGGCACCGGCAAGCTGCTGATCGATCCGGACAGTCCGACAGCGAAGCTTTTGGGCACCACGGCCGCGCACAACGAGTATCTGCAGATCGGCGTGGAAGGCGGCTATGTCGGGATCGCCATCGTTATGAGCTTCCTGATACTCTGGACGTGGCGCCGCAGTTCGGTTCTGTTTCGCACCGACAAGATCATTACGCGCTTGCTCATGATCGGCTTTGCGGTGGAATCCATCACCGACAATACGCTGATCTCCGCGCCGACCACGGTGCTGTTTGTCTGGCTGACGGCGGTGTTTGCTCGTGGAACCCTTGAACAACAGGAGGCTCGTTCGGGAGCGGGCGCCGAGACTTCGCCGTTGTTGCAGATGCCCCTGGATGCCACCGCCTAGCTCGCCTGCCCGGGCAGGGTGTCCCGGTTGCTTTCGTGCAATGGCTGTGCAAGACGGTCCAGCGGCTGCGCGGCATGGGTCAGGCAGAGTTCTGGACGAAGTTGGATCGCGGATCGGTGCCGCCCCTGAAGGTGGCAGAAACTTTTCCTGAACCGGAGGACTCCTCTGCTCGATTGGCTTCCCACGCGCCCGGACTGGGACGAAGCGCTCCGCGGCCTCAACCCGCCTGCGGACCTCCCGGTCTGGGAGGGTCTGGTTTCCTTGGCAAACCATCGGCTCGACCATCTGCAGACCGTCCGGCTGGACCGTAAGCTTCGGAAGCTGTTTCCGGATGCGCCTCCTGCCGGCCTGCCTACGGTGCCGGTGCGATTGTCGATCCTGTCCTCCAGCACGGTCGACCATCTGCTGCCCGGCCTTCGTGTCGGCGCACTGCGGCACGGCATATGGCTGCAGACCCAGCTTGGCGATTACGGCCAGTATGCCCAGGAACTGCACGATCCGTCGGCTGCGATCCACGCGTTCAAGCCGAGCTGCGTGTTGTTTGCCTTCGATGCGAGGCATATGCTGCGCGGCATTGATGTCTCGGCATCGGCGCAAGCAGCGGACGCCTGGCTCGACGAGACGATTGCGGAACTGGACCGCCACTGGACGCGCGCTCGCGAGCAGCTCGGCTGCAAGATCGTCCAGCAGTCGCTGCTGCCGGTCTTTCCGGCCTTGTTCGGCAACAACGAGCAGCGGCTTGCAGGGTCTGCAGCCAGCCTCGTGCTGCGGCTGAACCAGCGCCTCCGCCAGGCAGCCGACGCAAGCGGCATCGAACTGCTCGGCGTTGACGAACGCGCGTCGCGCGACGGGCTCGATCACTGGTACGATCCGGCCTTGTGGCATCGTGGCAAGCAGGAGGTGCATCCGGAAGCAACCCCGCTTTACGGCGATCTGCTGGGGCGCCTGCTTGCCGCTTATCAGGGCCGGTCGCGCAAATGCCTGGTGCTTGATCTCGACAACACGCTTTGGGGCGGGGTGATCGGCGATGACGGCATGGCCGGGATCAAGCTCGGCAACGGCAGCAGCCTGGGAGAGGCCTTCATCGAGTTCCAGTCCTATGCGCGCGCCTTGTCGCGGCGCGGCATCATCCTCGCCGTATGCTCGAAGAACGACGAGGCCAATGCGCTGGAGCCATTCGACTCGCATCCGGAGATGGTGCTGAGGCGGGCCGACGTGGCCTGCTTCGTCGCCAATTGGCAGGACAAGGCCGCGAACATCCGCGAGATCGCGACGCGGCTGAATATCGGCCTCGACTCCCTGGTGTTTGCCGACGACAACCCGTTCGAGCGGAACATCGTGCGTCGTGAGCTGCCCATGGTGGCGGTCCCCGAGCTGCCGGAGGATCCCGCGATGTTCGGCCGCTTCATTGCTGATGCGGGCTATTTCGAAGGCGTGCATCTCACCGCGGAGGATCGGGAGCGCACCCAGCTTTATCAGGCGACATTAGAGCGCACGACGCTGCAGCAGGCCACCACCGACCTGCCGAGCTACCTGCGAAGCCTCGAGATGCGGATGCATTGGAGCCGCTTCGACAGGATCGGCCTGCCGCGCATCGTCCAGCTCGTCAACAAGACCAACCAGTTCAACCTCACGACCCGCCGCATCACCAGCGAAGAGGCGCAGGCGATCCTTGACGATCCTCGAGCATTGTCGCTGCAGATCCGGCTGGTGGATCGCTTCGGCGACAACGGCATCATCTCGATCATCGCCGGATGCTTCGCCCTCCCTGGCCATGTCGGCAGCGAGCTTGGGGGTGACGGATCGGCGCCCGGCGACCTGGTGCTGCATACCTGGCTGATGAGCTGCCGCGTGCTCGGGCGTGGAGTCGAGCAGGCTACCCTCAACCTGGTGGTCGCGGAGGCAAGACGTCTCGGTGCAAGCCGGCTGGTCGGCGTCTACCGGCCGAGCGCCAAGAACGACATGACACGCCAGCTCTATGCCACGCTCGGCTTCACCCAGATCGCGGCCGGACCAGACGGCACGACCCGATGGGCACTGAGCCTTGACGCGGCGGCGCCCGTTGAA
This sequence comes from uncultured Acetobacteraceae bacterium, assembly GCA_964252545.1. Classification (GTDB taxonomy): domain Bacteria; phylum Pseudomonadota; class Alphaproteobacteria; order Acetobacterales; family Acetobacteraceae; genus Lichenicoccus. The sequence goes on from CAXUNX010000006.1 coordinate 24,811, forward strand.
ACCTTTATCCAAATCATCGAGGGACAGCCATGACCGAGGCTGAGGTCAACGACAAGCTTACCGGGATCTTCCGTGACGTGTTCGACGACGACCATATCGTGCTCCGGCACGACATGACCGCCGACGACATCGATGAATGGGATTCGATGAGCCACGTCACGCTGGTGGTCGCAGCCGAGCGGACGTTCGGGATCAAGTTCCGCACCGCCGAGATCGAGGAACTGCACAATGTCGGCGACTTCGTGCACCTGATCGTGGCCAAGACGGCGGAGAAGCGCGGCTGAGCTTCTCCACCCCGGAGCAGTAGCGGTCACATGCTGTTCAACTCCTTTGTGTTCCTGGTCGCGTTCCTGCCGTTCGCGCTTGCCGGGTTCCACATCACGTCGCGGCTCGGCCGCCCCGCCGCAGGCGGCTGGCTGATCTTGATGTCGGTGCTGTTCTATGGCTGGGAACGCCCGGACTTCGTGCCCGTGCTGGTGCTGTCGATGGCCGGCAATTTCGCCGTCGTCAGCCTGATCGCGCGGTTCGAGGCGCGTCCTGCGATCCAGAACTGGATCCTGGGGCTCGGCATCACCGCGAATCTCGCGGCGCTGGTCTGGTTCAAGTACCTTTACGTGATGTTGACCTCACTGGCGGGCGTCGGGCTGCTCGCCGGACCCTTCCGCCATATCGAGCTGCCGCTCGGCATCTCGTTCTTCACCTTCACGCAGATCGGCTATCTGGTGGATTTCCGCCAGGGTGTCACCAAGGACCGCGGCCTGCTGAACTACCTGCTGTTCGTGAGCTTCTTTCCGCATCTGATTGCGGGTCCGATCCTGCACAACCGCGAGATCATGCCGCAATTCGCCAACCGCGCGACCTACGGCATGCGCACCGAAAACCTAGCGATCGGCCTCACCATCTTCATGATCGGTCTCGGCAAGAAGTGTCTGCTGGCCGATCCGCTCGCAGCCAGCGTCATCGCAGGCTTCGCTGATCCGGCTCACCTCGGCCTGTTCTCCTCCTGGCACGTGGCGCTGTCCTATTCGCTGCAGCTCTATTTCGACTTCTCCGGCTATTCCGACATGGCGATCGGGCTTGCGCGGCTGTTCAACGTCCGTTTTCCGCTGAACTTCAACTCGCCCTATAAGGCCGCCTCGATCATCGATTACTGGCAGCGCTGGCACATGACGCTGACGCGCTATCTGACGCTCTATCTCTACAACCCGGCAGCACTCTGGATCACCCGCCGGCGCATGGCCCGAGGTCTCGGCGTCGGCCGGCGCGACATGGCAAGTCCCGGCGGCTTTCTCGCCATGCTGGTGGTGCCCACGCTCTACACCATGGGGCTCGCCGGCATCTGGCACGGTGCGGGATCGCAGTTCCTGATTTTCGGCCTGCTGCACGGCTTCTATTTGAGCGTGAACCATGGCTGGCGGATCTTCCGGGCCAAAAAGGGCCACAAGCTCGACCCGCACAGGCGGCCGCCGGTTTGGACAGTGGCGCTCACCTACCTGAGCGTGCTGCTTGGCGCGATCTTCTTCCGGGCCTCCTCAAGCGGCGACGCGCTCGCCTTGCTGGCGGGCATGGCCGGGGCGCACGGCATCGAGCACCTTCCCACCTGGCCCGGATCGATCGCGCAGGCGATCGGAAGCCGCGCCGTGCTGCTGCCGGTGGGCGACGTCCTGTGGCTGGTTGGCCTTTATGCGATCGTCTGGGGCGCTCCCAACACGCAGCAGATCATGCGGCTTTCCGATCCGGCGCTCGGCAAGGTGCAGCCCGGGCGCTGGCCGGTGCTGCAATGGCGGCCGAACTGGCAGTGGGCGCTGGTTGGCGGGATGACGGCGGTTCTGGCCGTGCTCGGCATCGGGGGCATGAGTGAATTCCTCTACTTCCAGTTCTGAGCTCGAAACAGCGCACCGCCTCGCGGCCCGTGCCGCGGCCAGCGATCCGGCAAGTCCCGGCCGCTACCTGCTGGTCGCCGGCCTGGTGCTGGCACTTGGCATAGGCTTCGCCTGGATCTGGTCGGCACGCATGAAGCTTGCCTTTCTTGATCCGGAATATGCCGCCTGGAGCGCCAAGCAGGAGCTGGTGGCACGCTGCGACCTGGGCGACCTGCTGATCCTGGGTGACTCCCGGGCGGGTGCGGGGATGATGCCGACGCGCATGTCGGTCAGCGCCGCCAACATCTCGGTGGGCGGCGCCAAGCCGGTCGAGCTCTACTTCTTTCTTCGTCGTGCCATGGCCTGCCCGAACATGCCGCACCGGGTCATCCTGTCTATCGATGCCGGCCACTTCAACAGCACGGACACCTTCTGGGAACGAAGCGCGCGTTTCGGCACCTTCAGCGTGGCCGACCTGCATGACGTCGAGCGGGTGGCCCGCCTGACCGGCGATGAAAGCCTCTTCACCGAGCGTCGCACCGACGGCTTTCCCTGGTTTCTGCGCGACTGGCTTTATGCGCACAGCTTTCCCACGCTGAACTTCGCCAGCATGGTCCGGGCCGGCCTGTTCCTGCGATATCAGCACAACCTGAAAGAGCGTCGCCTCACCCTGCTCGCGCGCGGTCACCATCTGTTCGGCACCGCCGACCGCGACGATGCCCTGGCCGAAGAGGCTTCGATCGACCGCTTCACGGCACTTCCGCTGGAGCGTTATTACTTCGAGCGCATGCTCAAGGACATGCAGGCACGCGGCATCGCGATCGACTACGTGGTGACCCCCGTCAACCAGGCTACCGCCGACCATATCGCACCGGAACTTCGCGACAGCTTCGCGGCCTTCCTCCATCAAACGGCAAGCCGCTATTCTAACTTCCACGTGCTGATCGGGCCGATCCCGTCGCTGCCGGACCGCTTCTTTGGCGACGGCTTCTTGCACCTCAACCAGGCTGGCGCCGAGCGCTTCACCGCCACCGTTGATCAGGCGCTGCGGGCACAAGGCCTGCCCGCACGACCCTGAACGCGGGCCTCAGTTGGTGTTGGCGGGATCCGTCGAATCCGTCGAGTCCGGATGTTTGGGCTTCTTCGGCTTTGGCGTATCAAAGTAGCCGTGCTTCATGGTGGTCTCCTTGGTGTTGAAGTAGCCATGAAATTCCGGCTTCGGCTTGGCCTCGTAATGCGGAGGCACGTAGATGCCGCTCTTGTTGAACTTGCCTTGCACAAAGATGTCGCTCGGGGCGGAAGGGGTCATCGCGTAGGAAGGGGGCTGGTTCGGCGCTTCGGCAAACGCGGCCACGGGATGCGCCGGCACCGCGAGGGTGCCGAGTGAGCAGGCGGCGAGCGACGCGATGCAGGCGCGCAGCATGGGTCGGTCCTTCGGAAGTGCAGGAGATCATGTTAGCAAACGAGGTGCCGCGGAGAAAGCCGCACGCGCATCCACCGCGTGAACCCAGCCATCGGCTTTGACTGCACTGGAGTGCCGTTTGTTGATTCCTGCGAAATCCAGGCGACTGCTTCCGGCAGCGAACGCTCCATCCTGGGTGCTGGCCGAAACCGGGGTCAACGCGTTGTTCTCGCTGCTCGGCATGCTGGTGGTGAGCCGCGCCATCGGGCCGGCGGCGGCCGGCATCGGCGCGATGGCGATCGCTGCCTTCCTGCTGCTCGACCTGTTCGGCAGCTCGATGATGACCGATGCGCTGATCCAGTGGCGACGGCTGGAGCCGCGTCATGCCAGCAGCGCGGTCACGCTGACCGTGCTGACCGGGCTCGGGGCTGGGATCCTGCTGGCTGTGGTCGGCGTCGTGGTGAGCCGAACAACCGGCCACCCGCAAATCGTGCCGCTGACCTGGGTACTGGCGCCGCTGCTGCCGCTGTCGGCGTTTTCCGGCGTCGGCTCCGGGCTGGTGCTGCGCGAAAGACGCTACCGGTTCCTGGCGATGCGGGTGTTCATCGGCCAACCGGTCGGGCTCGCTCTCGGCTTGCTGACCGCGCACAACCATGGCGGCGCCTGGTCGATGATCGCGCTCCAGAGCGGCAACACGGTTTCCGTCTTCTTGTTGTTCCTTGTGACCCGCTCGCTGCCGTTGCGCCCCTTGCTGGACCGTGCCGCTCTTGCCGATCTTTGGCATGTGGCGGGACCGCAGCTATTGTCGGTGGTGATGCTCGCCGGGCGCTACCGCGTGTTCATCATCGTGCTCGGGATGATCACCACCGGTGCTGTCGTCGCGGTCTGCAATGTCGGCTTCAGGCTGCTCGACACGGTTTTGATGGTGGTGGCGAGCTCGACGCTGCGGATCACGCTGCCGCGCCTGTCCGCCCTGCAGGAGCAGCCCGAGGCGCTCGCCCTGGCCTACGGCGAGACCGCGCAGTTCCAGGCTCTGCTCGCCTGGCCGATGGCGGGTGGCGTGGCGTTGACGGCCGACAACCTGGTGACCGGCCTGATGGGGCCGCAATGGGCAGGCGCTGCGGACGGCACCCGGGTCGTGGCCTGTGTTGCGATGCTTGCCTACAGCTATGGCGATTCCGGCAGCCTGTGGATTTCGATCAACAAGACCAAGATCAACCTGATGACTTCGATGGCGGCGTTGCTGGTGCCGATCATCGGGCTGGTGCTGCTGCGTCCGCAAACCCCGGCGCATGCGGCGATATGCTGGGGTGCCACCGGGCTGGTGCTGGCGCCCATCAACGTGGCACTGGTCACTCGGCGGATCGGACGGTCGCCGTTCTGGCTGATGCGTCAGCTGCGGCCGGCCGCCGCCGGCACCGCCGCGATGGCGATCGCAGTGTTTGCTGCGGCCCCGATCCTGCCGAAGCCGCCGCTGCTGGCGCTGATCTGCCAAGCCGGGATCGGGGCGGTGGTGTTTGGTGCGGTCGCCTTTCTGGCACTCGGACGGCGCTTGCCGAACGCGCTGAGGGTTCATCCGGCACCGACCGAGCGTGTCATCAAAACCATGGAGGAGACGGTCGAGCCTGCCGCCCTGCTATGAAGTTCCTGACCGATTTCGGTGATCAGGCAGTGGTGCTGCCGATGACCGCCGCCATCGCGGTCACCCTGCTGGTGTTCGGCTGGTGGCGCGGCGCGATCGGCTGGGCGATCGCGGTGCCGGGCGTGTTCGCCGTCGTGCTGTCGCTCAAGATCATCTTCTATGCTTGCCACGCCGCGTTGCCCGACTGGGGCATACGCAGCCCGAGCGGGCATACCGCCAGTGCGGCGGTGGTGTATGGCAGCCTGCTGGCCGTGCTCGGCCATCGCAGCGAGGTTTCCACCGTCCGCCTGCTCGGCCGGCATCTGCTGCTGGCGGCACTCGCGGCCCTGCTGCTGGCGCTGCTGTTCGGTATCTCGCGCGTCGATCTCGGCGCCCATAGCGTGCCCGACGTGCTGGTCGGCGGCGCCGTGGGAGTGTTGGGCGCGCTGCTGTTCGCGGTTCTGGCCGGCCGGCCGCCGCGGCGCTTTCGGGGCTGGATGCTGGGGGTCGTCGTGCTGGTGGTGGCGGTCCTATGCCACGGCCACGAACTGCATGCCGAGGAGGCGATCCAACGCATCGCGATCAGCAGCTGGTGGCCGTTCATCGCCTCCTGCCGGCAGGGCCATCACTGAGCGTGCACGCTTAGGCAGCGAAAAAGGCGACCCGATCGGCCTCAAGCACGACGCAGGTGAGCCGGCCGCCGCGGCCGGCGCCGGTGTCGATGCCGATGCGGTTGGCACGCACCACCGGATCCGCGTTCGGCGTATGGCCATGCACCACCACCGCGCCGAACGGCAGCTTCGAGGACAAGAACGGCTCGCGGATCCAGAGCAGATCCCGTCGGCTCAGCTGGTCAAGCGGCACGCCCGGCCGCACCCCCGCATGGGCGAACAGGTACTCGTCGACACGGTAGTGCAGCGAAAGCCGGCTCATGAAGCGCAGATGCTCGCGCGGCAGCAACTCGGGCCAGTCCTCGAGCGGCGCATAGCGTGGGATGCCCCAGCTCGAAAGTGCCGCCGCACCACCGTTGGCAAGCCACGCCTCGGCCTGCCTTTGATCGCCAAAGGCGATGGCCTGGAGCGCCATCTCCTCGTGGTTGCCCATCAAGTTGACCACCCGGTCGACGGGGAAGTCGGGATCGCGAGCGAGAATGCTCAACACTCCCGCAGTGTCCGGGCCACGGTCGATATAGTCGCCCAGGTGGATCAGCGTCACGTCGGCGGCAGGGCGTTCGCGCAGGTCGAGCGCGATCTGGCGATGCACCAGGCTGAGGCGCTCGGAGCAGCCGTGGATGTCGCCGATCGCGTAGACCCGTCGTCCAGGCGTCAGGCTGGCGGGCGCTGCGGTGAAGTTCAGCGGCCAGGGCATGTCGCGGTTCGGCGGGACGCCACGAACCAGCTCAGGCTGCGCTTCCAGGCGCCACCGGGTGGCGCCGGAAACGCTCCGCTCGCAGGCTCAGGCAAGACCACACCGCTCCTTTCAAGGCTTGCTCCAGGGCTTCCTCCGGGATGGCAGGCAAAGCAATCCATGCAGCGCTTGCACATCGCACATTGAACGAAAAGGGGAAATCTGCCGCCGCCACCCTCACATGGTGCAGCAAGGCAGGGTACAAGGGTCGCAGGCAACCCGTGCTAGGCTGCCGGTCGCTTACGTTACGGTGAGCCGCAGGAGCGCAGAACATGCCGCATGAAGTGGTGCTCGTGCATCACGGGGGTATCGCGCCGCACCTGCCGCTGGCGGTGGATCTCGACGGCACCCTGCTCGCCGGCGACGTGCTGCACGAGCAGTTCGTCAGGCTGCTGCTGCAGCGCCCATGGCTGCTGCTTGCCGCCTTGTTCAGCGTCCGGCACGGCAAGGCGGCGTTCAAGCGCCGGCTGATGCGTCTGGCGCCGCCGCGCGCCGCGGCGCTGCCGTTCCGCAAGCCGTTCCTGGACTGGCTGCGTGGCCAGCGGCAGGCTGGCCGCGCTCTGCACCTGATCACCGCTTCCGACCAGCAGGTCGCCGATGCCGTGGCCGCCCATCTCGGCATCTTCGAGACCGCCCTGGGCAGCGACGGCGCCACCAATCTGCGCGGCGCCACCAAGGCAAGGGCGTTGCGCGCGCGCTTTCCAGGCGGCTTCGCCTATGCCGGAGACAGCAGGGCCGACCTTGATGTGTGGGCAACGGCGCAACAGGTGGTGCTGGTCAATGCGAGCCGCACCACCGCCTTGCAGGTGCGCGCTCACGGCTGGCCGGTTCTGGCGGATTTTGCCGAGCGGCGGGCGGGGCTGAGGGAGTGGCTCAGCGCCATCAGGCTGCATCAATGGAGCAAGAACGCGCTGCTGCTGGTGCCGCTGCTGCTCGGGCACCGCCTCGGCGATCCGCACGCGGTGCTGCGGGTGCTTGGGGCCATGCTGCTGCTCGGCGTGGCGGCATCCGGCACCTACATCCTGAACGACCTTTCGGATCTGGAACCGGATCGGCTGCATGCCAGGAAATGGCGACGCCCCTTCGCCAGCGGCCGGCTTGCGCCGATCACCGGGCTCGCGGTGTCCTGCGTGCTGGTTGTGGCGGCACTTGGTGCCGCAGCCTGGCTGGCCTGGTCCTGTGCCGCGCTGATCGGGACCTATGTGGTGGTTTCGGTGGCCTACTCGGTGCGCCTGAAACGGGTGCCCTTCCTCGATACGAGCATCATCGCCGCGCTGTTCACCCTGCGTTTGATCCTCGGCATCGCCATGGCGCACGTGATGTACTCGCCCTGGCTGATCTCGTTCTCCGGCTTCTTTTTTCTTTCCCTGGCCCTGGCCAAGCGTCATGCCGAGGTGATGCTGGCCGGCGAGGGGTCGGGCGCGTCGTTGGCGTGGCGTGGCTACCTGCCGGAGGATTGGCCGCTCACGCTGGCCTTCGGGATCGCCGCCGGGTTCGCGTCGCTGCAGATCATGATCCTGTTCGTGGCAGACGATGCGAGGCCGTCGCAGCTTTATGCGCATCCCACCCGGCTCTATCTGGCGCCCTGCGGCATCGCCCTCTGGCTGATGAGGATCTGGTTTCTCGCGCATCGCAAGCGGCTGTCGCACGACCCGGTCATCTTTGCGTTGCGCGATCCGCTCAGCTGGTGGCTCGGCGCATTCACCCTGGCCGTTGTGCTGGCCGCGCTATGAGCCGCATCGGCCCCGCCGGGCCCGGGGCGCGTCTCGAACCGACACCAGCGCCGCCCGATGGCCTCACCTGGAAGTCGGTCCCCCTGCGCAGCTGGGGGCGGCAGCAGGTGGCCGAGGCGCTAGTCGCCCGGCCGGAACGGATGCGCGACCTGCAGGCGGCGCTTGCGGCGCAAGCAACACCCGGATCGCGCACGCGGCTCGCACGCGGAGCAGGGCGCAGCTATGGCGACGTGTGCCTGAACGCGGGCGGCGCGGTGATCCTCACCGAGCGGCTCAACCGGATCTTGTTGTTTGATCCACAAAGCGGGCTGCTGGTGGCTGAACCGGGCGTTACCTTCAGGGACCTGCTGGAGGTGTTCCTGCCGCAGGGCTTCCGGGCGCCGATCTCTCCGGGCACCGCCTTCGTCACCCTGGGTGGCGCGGTCGCGAACGATGTCCACGGCAAGAACCAGCATGTCGATGGCTGCTTCGGCGACTGGATCGAGTGGCTCGATCTGTTGTGCGCCGATGGCAGCGTCAAACGGTTGTCGCGCAACTGCGAGCCGCTGTTGTTCGATGCCACGGTCGGCGGTCTCGGGCTGACCGGGATCGTCACTGCGCTGTGCATCCGCCTGGTCCCGGTGCCCTCGCCCGCGTTGCTGGTGCGCCGGCGCCGCGTGCACGGGTTGGCCGAATTCATCGACGGGTTTGATCAGGCGGCGGCGATGCCGTACTCGGTAGGTTGGATCGACGTGCTGGCAGGCGGTGCGGGCCTCGGCAGGGGGATCCTCGAGACCGCGGAGCCGGCGCCGCGGGGCGCCGTGGCCCCACCATCACCGCGATCCAAGCGTCTTCCGGTGGACCTGCCGGGCTGGCTGCTGAACGACCTCTCGGTGCGCGCCTTCAACGCGCTCTACTGGCGCCGGGCGCAAACCGAGCCGGGCGCGTTCATCAGCAACTACACCCGGTTCCTGTATCCGCTGGATGCGATCACCGACTGGAACCGGCTTTACGGCCGCCGCGGCTTCCATCAGTTCCAGTGCGTCATCCCCCGCGAGCAAGGGCCTGCCTGCGTCGAGCGCCTGCTTCGCGCGGCACGCGAGGGCGGTGGCGCTTCGTTCCTCGCGGTGCTCAAGGTCATGGGGAAGCATGGCCGCGGATTGCTGTCGTTCGCGCAGCCTGGCTATTCCCTGGCCCTCGACTTCGCAGCCGGCAGCCATATCGCTGCGACGTTCCGGCAGCTGGAGCGGATCACCCGCGATGCGGGTGGCAGGATCTATCTCGCCAAGGACAGCCTGATGTCGGCGGAAAGCTTCAAGGCGATGTATCCGGGGCGTGACGCGTTCCAGCAGATACGCGCCGGCATCGATCCCGGACGGCGCTTCTCCTCGAACCTGTCGCGCCGGCTGGAACTCGGCTAGCGGCATCATGCCGGAGCTCCGGGCGGTGGATCATGGCCGGGTCCTGCTGCAACAAACGGTGGACACCGATCTCACCGGCCTGGTCTCGGTGCTGAGCGCCCACACACCAGCGATGCAGGCGCCACGCGGCGGCACGATCATGGTGATGGAGCTCGGTGGCCGGCGATCGCAGGCTGCCTGCGCTGCACGGCCGGAGGCGTTTGCCCGGTCGGCGCGGGCGCTGGCGGAACCAGGTCCCGCCACCGCCTGTCTGCGAGCATGTGGCAGAAAGCAGCGCCTTTCTGCCGGCAGATCAGAAATGCCGCTCGTAGATCGTCAGCACGTCACCCGGCTTGAGGAAGCTTTGCCGCTCCACCTTGCCTTCGACGGAGTGGGTGCCCTGGCTTCGGACCACGGAGGCGTAGCCCTCGACCGCGCGGTAGGTGAAGCCGCCGGCCACCGACACCGCAGTGAGCACGGTCATGCCCGGCTGATAGGGGTATTGGCCCGGCTTGTTGACCTCGCCAAGCACGAAGATGGGCCGGTAGTTGGTCACCTCGACCGAAACCGACGGATCATTCAGGATCTGCCGGCTCTTGGCCTCCTGGGCAATCTCGTCGCTGAGCGCCACCGGCGTCATATTGGCCGCGTTCACCGTGCCGATCATCGGCAGGGCGATGGTGCCGGCATCGCTCACATGGAAGTCGCCGCTCAGCTGGTCCTCGCCGACGGTGATGACCCGGATCTCGTCGCCCGGTCCAAGATCGTACGCTGCGTTGGACTGGTCAGGCAGCGGCGCCAGGTTGGAGCCCTCGGCGCAACCGCCGACGGCAAGCAGGGTGGCCAAAACCAGCGAGCGGCCGGCGGGAAGGGGTCTGCATGACAGGAGGGAGCGCACGCGATGTCCTCTTTCTTGCTTGGTGTTCATGGCAGGCTTGCGGTTTCAAGGCTGAAGGTTCAGGGAGGCGCGGATGGTCTCGCCTCCTTCATGCCATGGCCGGGCAGGGCCGCGAATACTTCTCGCTTGAGCCGGGTCGCCAGCGAGCCACGATGAGCCTGGTCGTTGCGCAAAAGATACGCTGCCGCCTCCGGTGACAGGCGCCTGGGCGATCCCGAGCGGCTCATTCTCCAGGCGGCGGGCAGGGCCCTGAGCGTCTGCGACCACAGGCCATGACGCGCACCCTTGACCAGGTAGCCGGCAATGCGCGGGCTCAGCGACAGCCAGCCCTGCCATTTGTGGCCAATATACAGGCGGTTGCGCACATAATAGAACCAGCGTTGACCCGACCAGTTGAAGCGACGGTCCGGGCTGACCTTGTGGCGCACCACCAGGTCGCCGTCGTAACGCATGCGCCAGCCGCGTGAGATGACCTTCATGCCAAAATCGAACTCTTCCCAGCAGAAGAACAGCGCGTCGTCATAGCCGCCGCACGCGTTCCAGGCGCGCCGGCTGATGGCGTGCCCGGCCCCAACAAAGGTCACCGTCTCGAAGCTGCCGCCGGAGTGCTGCACCAGGCTTGCGGCATAGCCCCAGCTCGACAGGTCGTCGGCGCCGCTGGAGTGGATCACGATCCGAAAGCCGATGGCGGCGAGGTCGTCCTCTGCCGCAAGCCGCGCCACCGCGCGCGACACCATCCGGCTGTCGTCGAACTCGGCATCGTTGTCCAGTGCAACGATCACCTTGCCGCGTCCCAGCGCGCTTGCCCGGTTGCGGCCGCCGGCCACGCCCCAGTTCCGCTCCGCCTGAACCAGTCCGACGTTGCCCTGGCGATCGATCATTGTCTTCAGCCGCGCCAGGTTCTCCGCCGTGGAGCCCTGATCGAACACCAGCACGTGGCGGCTGACGGAGGTCTGGGAAACCGCCGAGGCGACGGCCTCGAGGGTTTCTTCAACGCGGTCCATCGACAGGATGACGATGTCCGCATCGTACTCGATGTCGGGCGGCAGCGATCCGGCAATCAGCCTGTCGGTCATCAACGGAGTCTTTCAGTGGCCAACGGAGCGTCCCTCAGGATATACCCGGCACGGTTGCAATGGAATGGCCAACAATGGGACCGGTTGCATGATGGAAGCCCGTGCTGCCTCCGACACGCTGGTTTCCGTGATCATCCCTTGCTTCAACGTAGGCCCCTATGTCGGCGCAGCACTGCGATCGCTGCTCGCGCAGAGCCACGCCGAATGGGAAGCGCTGGTGGTCGATGACGGATCGACCGACGGCACCGCCGAACTGGTTGAAGCGGTGGTCGACAGCCGAATCAGGCTGATCCGGCAGGCCAACCAAGGGGTATCCGCGGCACGCAACCGCGCGCTTGATCTCGCGACGGGGGAGACGGTGCTGTTTCTCGATGCGGATGACTGGCTGGCCCCCGATGCCCTTGCCCGGATGCTCGCCTGCCTGCGGACCCAAACCGAAGCACGGACAGTTGCAGCCTATGGCGCCTTCTGCTTCGTGACCGAGGACGGCGCTCAGGTGGTGCGCCGCAAGGATGGACCGTTTCCAGCCGGCGACCTCACCGAGCGGCTGCTGGTGGAAAACCTGTTCGCCAACGGCGGCCACCTGCTGATCCGCACGCACGCCATCCGCGCCGCGGGCAGGTTCCGAGGCGATCTCCGCTTCGGCGAGGATTGGGAATATTGGTGCCGGCTGGCCCTGCTCGGACCATTCGCGGTGGTGCCGGGTCCAGCCCTGCTGTTCGTGCGCCAGCGGAGCAGCGGCGCCTTTTTGCGGATGGCCACTGACCCAGGATCCTTTGCTCCCTGCACCGAGGCGATCTTCAACAACCCTGAACTGGCTCGCAGGCTTGACCCCCACAGGCTTTCGGCATTGCGGGCGCTGACCGACGCCGAAAACAACTGGATCGTCGGTCGTGAGCAGGTCCGGCATCGCAGGCGCGCGGCAGGCCTACGCTGCCTCAGGCGTTCCTTTCAGGTCCATCCCAGCCTGAAGCGCGGCATCCTCCTGGTGCTGGCGCACCTTCTGCCCGTGCTGCCGCGCCGGCTGGCAGGGCCATTCCGGCCCTATGGTGGCCCCGGTCAATAGGCGGTCTTGCTTCTCAGCTCGCGCATGACCGTCAGGAACAGGATCCTGAGATCCAGGAACATCGACCAGTTCTCGATGTAGTGGAAGTCGTGGTCGATCCTCGATTGCAGCTGCTCGACGGTGCGGGTCTCGCCGCGCCAGCCATTGACCTGGGCCCATCCCGTGATTCCGGGCTTCACACGGTGGCGCACCGCGTAGTCGGTGACCACGTCCTGGAAGTAGCGGTCTCCGGCCTTGGTGGCGGGAGCATGCGGACGCGGGCCCACCAGGGACATGTCGCCGCGCAGCACGTTGAAGAGCTGCGGCAGTTCGTCCAGGCTGAGCTTGCGCAGCCAGCGCCCGATCCAGGTCACGCGCGGATCCTGGCGCGTCGCCTGCGAGATCTCGCCGCTGTCACAGCGGTTATGGTGCATCGAGCGGAACTTGAAGCAGATGAAGGGCACGTTGTTGAAGCCGACCCGGATCTGCCGGAAGATGATGGGGCCGGGCCCGCTCATCCGCACCAGCAGGGCGAGCGTCAGCAGCAGGGGCGACAACAGCAGGATGGCGATGGCGCTGCCGATCCGGTCAAACAGCATCTTCTGGACGATCTGCCAGTCATCGAGCGGACGGCGACGGATATGCACCACGACACGGTCGCAGATGCCGGCGAAAATCGGCGAACCGAGGTTACGGCCGGTCACGTCGGTCATCAGGTAGACGTCGGCAATGGCGCTGCTCAGTTGCGAGCAGACATTCTGCACGTGCATGGCCTCCTGGACCGACCCCGCCACGACGATGGTGTCGAAGGATCGCTCCCGGCCATGCTCCAGCAGGTCGGATACCCGGCCGAGCACCGGCACGCCGGCATGGACGGTCTGCGCCGGGGTGACGTCGTCATAGATCCCAACCACGTGCAGATCGGTGTTGGGAGCGTTGCGGATGCCCTCGATCAGGCCGCGGCTGAGGTCCGATACGCCGATCACCGCGACGTTATGGCGCAACCGGCCGCTTGCCGACCAGCGCACCACCAGCAGTGCGCCGACGCCATGCGACAGCAACAGCAGCAGGCCGGTGCAGCCGGCCCAGATCTCCGGGAACGGCTCCCGCGGCAGCGTCATGTTGTTCTCGAGGAACAAGCAGATATCAACCGCCGCCATCCCGATCAGCACGGCAAGCAGGATGCAGAATAGCTGCGCCACCGGCCGACGCAGGCGGCTGATCTTGTAGGAGCCGCTGTAGCTGAGGCTGGTCAGCACGATCCAGTCGCCAACGAACACCGAAAGCAGGTGGGCGCCATAATGCAGCCGCACGATGCCGATCACCGCGCATGCCACCAGGCTTGCGAGCAGCAGAATCAGCACGTCCACCAGGCGGCCCGCGCCGGTGAAGACGGTGATCGGCACGCGCTGCGCGCGCTTGTCACGACGGCCGGGTCTGACCCAATCATGTGCCGAGGCGACGCTTCCCAGGGTCGGGCTCAACGATGATGCCAGGGCTGGTGCTATGCCCGCTTCAGCGGTAATCATGTCAGACGCTCCAGGTCGCAGCAATCCACTACGCTCGCAGGCGTTTCCGGCACGTGGCACACGAGTGCTGACCAGTTCCGGCCATTGGCCGGAGCTATTCCCCATGTTTTCCACTCGGTCCCCGCCAACAATCTGTTCGGATTTGACAACTAAAGCCACACACGAAAACGTATTCACGTCTCTTTAACGTGCCCGTGGCTCGCCTTAGTGGCGAATCCGATTTTATGCTGATGTTCCGCAAACGCGTCTCCCTAACATCAGTTTACACGCCGGCAGCAGGTTATTACGCATTGCAACAAACCTCCTGCGGTTGCTTCATGGTCCCGCATTTCGCCACATAGTATGAATGTCTTTTTGTTAACAACTAGTGTAACTCTGCCTCACAATAGGTCCAAGTTAGAAATTTAGACGCGGACCGCTTCCGATGCGGAGTTGCGGCTCATCCGGTGCGGCCCTAGCGTGCTGCGGCATCCGCTTGGGAGGTTTGCACGAGCGTGACCATTCACGTCGATCAACGGGATCGCCCGAGGGACAGCGGTTACTCGACCATGCCGCATTTCACTCTGTCGCAAAGCCAGCGGGAGGCGGCGGACTTCCTTGAGCGCTGCGCGGATGATCTCGTGCCACTGGCCGCCCTGACCGGCGGATCGGGCTGTGGCAAGACCGTCACCCTCAACGCCGCGCTGGCGCGTTCCGAGCGACTGGGTTTGCGGGTCGTACGCGTGCACAATTTCGTGGCTGGACCGTTGAGCCTGCACCGGCTGCTCGCCGCCTCGCTCGGCGTGGCCGATGCAGGCGAGCTGTCTGCGGAGGCGCTTGAGCCGGCGTTGCGCAAGGCCCTTGCGGCGTCAGGGCAGTCGGAGCCGCCGGTGATTGCCGTTGATGACGCCCAGTCGCTGCTGCCGGAAACGCTCCGCTACCTATGCCTGCTTGCCAGCCTGCGGGAAAAAGGCCAGCCGCTGTTCCGCATCCTGCTGGTCGGCCGGCCAGGCTTTGCGGTGCGTCAGTCGATGCCGGTGCAGTTCACCCTGGAGCCGATGCGGCCGGACGACGCGCATGAGGCGGTCCGTCGCGGGCTTGAAGCGGCCGGACTGCGCAGGCACGACGACACCGCTCAGGAGATCGCAAGAACCAGCCAGGGCAACTGGCGCACCATCGGTTTGCTGCTGAACGAGCATGTCAATGGAACGCGCGGGATCGCGGCCGTGCCCAACGCGACGCTCCGTTCGGCGGCGGCGGTTTCGGCGCGGCCGCCAATCTCGTCCCGGCGACGTGCCGCCAGGTCCTCGCCTTCGCCGTTCCCGGTTCTGCTGGCCGGCCTGATCGTGGTTGCCGCAGCCGGAGCCACGATTGCCTTCCAGCAAGGGTTGTTCGCGGACCACCCCGCTTCTGGCGGCAACGCCTTGAAGCTCGCGTCCAACGCTCCGGCCGCGCATCCTAACGTGCCTCGCTCGATCAACAGCGAATCAGTTCCGACCCCACCCTTGGTGCCAGCCCCACCCTTGGCTCCGGCTCCACCCTCGGCCTCGGTCCAAGCTCCCGCAACGACGGGAGCTCCCGCTCCTGTACCGAGCGCGGCACCGATCCCTTTGCCGGCACCGGCTGTATCGGTGCCTGCTGCCGGGCCGTCCAGCTCGGCTTCCTTCCCGCCTGCGACGGCTCCTGCCAAGCCCGAGCCGCCCGCAACCACCAAGCCGGCAGACCTGCCCGCACTGAGCACCACCCCCGTCGCTACGCCCCCGGTGCCGCCCGGAGCGAGCGCGCCGGCAGATGCTCCTGCTGCGCCAGTTGTTTCCGGGGCTCCCCCTGCGGCGGCTCCGGGAAGGAGCTTCCGGCTGTACAACATCAGCAGCTGCCACCACAGCGTTTGTCCGCGATGGGCGGTATTCGACGTGCAGCACAGGACGCGCTTTGTTGCGGCGTTTGATCCGACCTCGCTGCATCTCGACCCGGAAACGGTGCAACGGCTTCGGGAGGGCGTGGTGGATCTCACGGTGCGCGGCACGGTGGCCCAAGGCGGCCCCGACGGCCACGTGCTGGACGCCGATCAACTTGAAAGCATCGAGCCGCACCGTCCGCGCATACACCAGGACGCCGCTGCCAGGGAGTCGCTGGCCGACCCCGCGCCGCTGACCCAGTCACCGCCGCCCGGCTATCTCTCGCTTCCGGCCGACCGCTCGCCCGTGCAGCTCGCCCCGCCGCCGCTGGCCGCGCCTATACCGCTGCAGTGAACGTCGTATCGTGCACCAATGATCAGCGCTTCAGGCGGACACCGGGTTCGGGCTGCCGCCGCCGACTGACCCGGGCGGCGCTTGGTTGTGCGGCGAAGTCGCCTCCGGGTGGCGGAGTGCCGCCATCGTGCCGGCGATCATTCGCGCCTTGTAGCGGATCCGAAGCCGCAGCGGGCTTCGGGGCGCGAACCGGAGCAGCACCGAGAGCAGGCTGTAGACCAGAGCACGAAGCCGCAACCGCGCACGCGCGGCGCCCGCCGTCGACACGTAGTGACGGCCTTCGCCGATGCCGTAGCGATAGCCGCGCTTCAGGATCCAGCTTTCCGTGAGCTGCTCTGGCCGCACGATGTGCCCGACCACCGCCTCCGGAACGAACCAGCCGGTGTAGCCCGCAGCCTCGACCCTGCGCAGGAACTCGGTCTCGCCGCCCATGGCGTAGGTGCGGCGGCTTTCGTCCGGTCCCACATTCTCGGCGAAGCGGAACCCGGCCTGGAACACGCTGCGTCGCACGGCCATGTTGGGGCCGAAGATCGCGTCGCAGGCACAGCGGCCGGCTTCACGCTTTTGTTGCGCATACAGCACGCTGAACGGCACCGCGGCCTCGGTCAGCCAGGATGGCCGGGGCAGGGCCCAGTGTGGCAGCACCGTGCCACCGAAGAGCGATGCATCCGGATGATCCTGCGCCGCCTTCTGCAGGCACAACAACCAGTCCGACTGCGGCAGCACGTCATCGTCGGTCAGCACGACGAGGCTGCCTTCGAGACAACCGAGCGCGGTGTTCAGAGCACGGTTCTTGCCGGGCTCAGGCTCCGAAAGCACGGTCAGCGGCAAGCGCCCGCGGTAGCGATGCAGCAGTTCGGTGGTGCCGTCGGTGCTGCCGTTATCGACGATCACCAGCTTCCATCCGCCGGCGGGTGGAACGATCGCGGCGAGGCAGTCCAGGACCGGCGGCAGTGCCGCGGCGCGGTTGCGGGTCGCGAACACCACGGTCAGGGCGGCGGGCGCATCGACGTTCAGCACGGACCGCGTGCCTTGCGCCCGAACAACACAGCCCGCTTGCCGGGACCGCAGAACAACGCTTCCCGCGTGAAGCCGCTGGCATAGGCGTGCCGCCAGCGCAGTTCCATCAGCCGGGTGCTGTGCTTCGGGATGATCCAGGTGATGGGAAGGGTCAGCGCCTCCACCAGCAGCCGACGCGGGAAGTCGCGGCGCACCAGGGCGTGCTGGCCCAGCATGCGCCGGGTCCGCACGGTCGAGGCGCCCTGCCAGTATTGCCGGGAGAGCAGCCATTCCGGGGTGAAGCGCCGCGCCTGGATCGAGTGGCGGACAACCACCCGTGAGTCGTAGATCGCGGAATAGCCGGCATCCTGCAGGCGCCAGGCGAGCTGCACTTCCTCGTCTGATTGCAGCACCAGGCCCAAGCGGCCGAGCGCCTCCTCGAAGCCGCCGAGCTCGAGCATCGCCTCCCGCTTCAGGACCATGTTGACGCCATAGGGCTCGAGGCTGGTGGGCACCGCCTCGGTGCGATATTCACCAGCACCCTCATGCTCGATGATCGACAGGACGCCCCGCAGCGAAGGCGGCCACCAGCCCGGCAGCGGCGCCTCCCAAACGGGAAGCACCCTGCCGCCAAGCACCGCCGGTCGGCAGTCCCGCTCTGCCAGCACGCGCTGGATCTGTTCAATCCAGTCCGGCGCCGCCATCGCGTCATCATCGATATAGGCAACGTATTCCCCGACCGCGATCCGTGCGCCCTCGTTTCGAGCGGAGCTCACGCCGGACACATCGAGACGCACCAGTCGGGTGTTGGCGATCCGGTCGGCCATGCGCTTCATCTCGTCCGCGACCGGGGGCGGCGATCCGCTATCAACCAGGATGATCTCGAAGCCGCCGGAACCAACCGTCTGGTGCGCCAGCGACTCCATGCAAGCCTGAACATACTGCAACCGATTATGACTGCAGACGACCACGGAGATCAGCGGCTTGCGGTTCGACATTCTTGGCTCGTCAGCGATGGCGGACAGGGTTTTTATCTCATTCATCGCGTGCGTGCCCGACCCATCCTGAGGTTCCGTTCCAATGCGAGCACCTGCCGGTTGCGGCCAGATCACGTCCAACCAGGAGACATCGTCCAGGCCATCCATGACTGACCTGACCCGAACGCGCAAATATGAGCGGCCCTTGCAAATACCGACCCAGGATGGCCGCCCAAGGTCTTGTGAGTATCCCTCTTCTATATCGCATCCAGGCCGGTTTCGGAAGAAATCGGTTGCGCGCTCAGACTACGCGGGCGATTCCAGGCGCTATCCTGTTCATCGCCAAGCGCTATCCTGTTCATCCCATGAGACGAGGATGCGGTTGGCCGACGTCGCACGGGCCAAGAGAATCACCAAGGGAGAATGATGTCATGGATCTGGCGGATATCGGCGTCACCGGCTTGGCGACCATGGGCGCCAACCTGGCCCGCAACGCGGCCCGCAAGGGCTTCCGGGTGGCGGTGCATAACCGTTCCAGTGAAAAGACCAGGGCGCTGCTGGACGAGCATGGCGGCGAAGGCAGCTTCGTCGGCTCGGACGGCACCGCGGAATTCGTCGCCAGCCTCAGCAAGCCGCGCGTCATCCTGATCATGGTCAAGGCGGGCAAGCCGGTCGACGCGGTGATCGAGGAGCTGCTCGAGCACGTGGAGGCCGGCGACATCATCGTCGACGGCGGCAACTCGCAGTTCGAGGACACCAGGCGGCGGGAAGCGGAGCTCTCCGCCAGGGGCCTCAACTTTGTCGGCATGGGCGTGTCCGGCGGCGAGGAAGGAGCGCTCGAAGGTCCGAGCATGATGCCGGGCGGCACGCGCGAGGCCTGGGAGCGGATCGCCCCTATGGTGACTCGGATGGCGGTCAGCGTCGACGGCACGCCATGCTGCGCGCTGATGGGACCGGACGGAGCCGGCCACTACGTCAAGATGGTGCATAACGGCATCGAATACGCCGACATGCAGCTGAT
>CAXUNX010000007.1:0-2548 GCA_964252545.1 uncultured Acetobacteraceae bacterium
CAGGAAACCAGCTGCACCCCGAACACCGGACTCTGGAACACCGCGAGAAACGGCTCGGCCGAGTACATCCAGCCCTGGAAGGAAGAGGAAGGCGCATGTCCGTCGGTCACCGTCAGCGCGGATGTGGCATCCGGCGGCAAGCCCGGTGGCCGCTGCAGGCAGCTCCGCACGGCAATCGACAGGCTCTTGTAGCTGCCGCTCTGGCCTGCGGGAATGGTCAGGGTTTCCACATGCGCGTCCATGCGGTCGAGCACGCGAACAAGGGCCGCAGAGCGCCCCTCCCATGTGTCGGGCGGATACATCGCAGGCGGCGTGATCGGCTCCGCCGCCCGCGCCGGGGCGGCAAGGCCCGCCAGCAGCACCAGCGGCAGGCGGCGCATCACGCCTGCCTTTTCGGGTTCTGCAGCTGCTCGACCATCGTGCACAGGATCCGCCGCATCGCGTCGGCATCGACGCCCATCAGCACCGCATCCTCGAAGGCGTCGCTCAGGACGCCCTGCAGCTCGGCGTGATTCTCCTCCAGCACGCGCAGCTTCTCGCGGCAGGAAACCGGCGTGCCGTCCGGGGTGGGCCAGCGCGTCGTCACCGGCTGTTCAGGTTGCCGCCCGGCTGGCCCGTCGCCGGCTGGTGGACGGCGGGCTGGTTCGCCTCAGCCGGGTTCGGGGCAGGCTGGTCCTTCTTGGTCACCGAGTCGGTCACGGAGAAGATGAACTTGCTGAGCAGCTGCTCGAGGCTGATGGCCCCCTGGGTCTGAGTGATCCGGCCGCCTGACGGAATGATGCTGTCTGCGCCTCCCGGAGAAAGCGAGAGGTACTTGCCTCCGAGCAGGCTGTCGGATGTCACCACGACCGAGCTGTCGGTGGGCAACCTGATGTCCCGGCGCACGGTGAGCGAGACGATCGCCTGGAAGGTTTTCGGATCAACCGTCTCGGCAACGACCTGACCAACGTTGACGCCGGCCATGCGGACGTCGGAGCCCACATCCAGGCCGTCGACATGGTCGAACTGTGCGCTGAGCCGGTAGCCGGTCTCGCTCCTGCGACCGTTGCCGGTGACTGCCGCGATGATCAACCCGGCCAGCAGCGCCAGCACCAGCAGGCCGGCAATCAGCTCAACCGGGTCATGCCGCTGGCGAAGGCTCGTTCCTGCCTCGCTCATGCTCATGAGTCCGGCGTCCAGGCTTCATAATCGCCCCGGCCGCGTCGACGGTGGCCGCCGAGATAGTCGCTGCCCGGCGGCCGGTAGCCTGCGGGATCGCCGGTGCGGTTGGGCTGGAACGGCAGCTGCCAGGGTTTACGCGCCGTGGCGGGCAGCGGCAGCTCGTCGCAATGATGCAGCCAGTTCCACCATTCCGCCGGCACCACGGACGGGTCCTCGCCAGGCCGGTAGATCACCCACCGGCGCATCGGCCGCACGCCGGCGCGGCTTGCGCGCCGCTCCTGGTAGTAGGCGCGGCCGTCGGCATCGTGGCCAACCAAGCGGCCCCTGAGCAGGGTGAACAGACGGGTCGCGATGGTGGTCATGCGGCGAGGTATACGCGGCGCTGAAGGCATGGTCCATCTGCACCGAGTTATCCCGGATATCCACAACATGCAGTGGTCTCCCCCCGGCCCCGACACCAACATACAGCTTGGGATCGGACCAGTCGCCGGGTAGCATCGTGGCTGGCGCCACGATGCCGGAGGAGGCCGCAGGATGAAGGCTCGACATGCACTGGCCGTCTGGAAGGGGGTGAGGATGCGCAAGGCGCAGCTCGGCGCCGATCCGGATGCGCCGATCCGCTCCGTCACGGTTCCCGCAGACTGGAACGACGCCGCCGCCTCGGCGCTGCTGCAGCTGGCGCCCGGCGAGGGGCCCGTGTCGTTGGCCCAGGCAAGCGCGCGCTGGATCGATCCGCTGGCAGCGGCGGCGGCCGATGACGGCGACCTTGTCTGCTGCTGCACCGCGCGGCGGCGCCGAACCCGACGGTCTGGCGAGGGCTCGGGCGAGACGTGCCCGGTTTCGTGGTCAATCTCGCGGCGTTTGCCGAAGCCGGCGCCGGGTTCGATGTGAATGGCTTGGTGGCCGCGCTGCATACGGTCGCCGCAGCGCTTCGGCTTTTCAGCCGCCGGGCGAGCTGCGTTCAGCTCGGCAATCTCGATGTCTGCCTGGCTCTGCTCGGCCTTGATTATGACAGCGACGCAAGCCGGGACGTCGCCGCCTGGCTGTGCGCGCTCACCACCGCGACGCTGCACCCCGGTCAGGCGCCGCGACACGGCCTGCGGGTGGAGCTGCCCCTGGGCGGCTACGGTGCGCCATCGCTGCTCGCCCGCGAGGCGCAGTCGGCCTGGCGGCAGGCGGTCCGAGGCTCGCGCGAGACAACCGAACTGTTCGCCCAGACCGACCCGATCGAGAGCGGGTTCTCGTCGCCCGGCCCTGCCGGCGCGCTGCTCGGCTTCGAGGCATGCGGGCTCGCTCCGGTGTTCTCGCCGCTCACGCCCGCCGGGCCGCTTGGTGCCACTACGCTGGCCCGGCTTGCGGCGCGCGGGCTCACTCCCGCGGCGGCGGT
>CAXUNX010000007.1:2558-33792 GCA_964252545.1 uncultured Acetobacteraceae bacterium
GCCTTACCGGAGAGGCGGTGCTGCGCCGCGTCGATCCCGCCGCCGTGCAGGCGATGCACCGCGCGACCAGCCCCTTCATCGACCGGGTAGCCTCGGCCCCTTGCCATGCGCCGGCAACGATGCCGGGCGGGATCGGCCGGCGGCGCGAACTGCCGGCGCGTCACGGCGGCTTCACCCAGAAAGCCTCGGTCGGCGGGCACCGGCTTTTCCTTCGCACCGGCGAGTACGAGGATGGCAGCCTTGGCGAGGTCGCGATCATCCCGGTGCGTGACGGCGCGGCTCAGCGCGGGCTGATGGAGGCGTTTGGGCAGGCGGTCAGTCTCGGGCTGCAGCATGGCGTGCCGCTCGACGCCTATGTCGAGGCGTTCGCCTATAGCCGGATCGGACCGCACGGCACGGTGGAAGGCGACTCATCGGTCGGCACCGCCAGCTCGCTGCTCGATTACGCCTTCCGGACCCTCGCCCATGCCTATGGCGGGCGTATCCTGCCGGACGCGCCCGAGCAGGATGCCGCGCCGGAGGCCGCCCCGGTTGAAGCGCTGTTGCCGCTCGACCTGCCGCGTGCCAGCAATGGCGGGGTGAGGCAACATCATGGCCTGCGGCTGGTCGGCTGAAGCTGCAAGGCTGGAGCTGCAAGACTGGGGCTGCAAGAGGACAACGCGATGGCGCGTTCGGCGGAGCTGGAGCAGAGGCTGGCGGCTCAGGGCGTGACACTGCCGGTGGCGGCGTCGCCGGTCGCCAACTACGTGGCGACGGTGGTCACCGGCAACCTGCTGGTGGTTTCTGGCCAGCTGCCGCTGATGGAAGGACGGCTGATTGCCACCGGCAAGCTCGGGGGCGGCGTGAGCGTCGAACAGGGCGCAGCCGCGGCGCGGGCCTGCGCGATCAACCTGCTGGCGCAGATCGAAACGTCGCTTGGGGCCCTGAACCGGTTGGTGCGGGTGGTTCGGCTTGGCGGCTTTATCGCCTGCACCGCCGACTTCACCCAGCATGCCACGGTGATGAACGGCGCTTCGGACCTGTTCGCGGCGATCTTTGGGGAGGCCGGGCGGCATGCGCGCTCGACCATCGGCGTGCCGTCGCTGCCGCTGGATGCCCCGGTCGAGGTCGACGGCCTGTTCGAGATCGCATGAGGCGTGCGGCTCCGGCTTCCGATCCCGAGCCTTCCGATTTGGGGAAGATCGCGCCATATCGGCCGAATGGCTGAACCCTCGCTCACCCTCACCCTGCATCCTGGCATCAAGGCGATCGATCCCGTTGATTGGGACCGCTGCGCCGGCCAGGACAATCCGTTCGTCAGCCACGCCTTTCTTTCGGCGGTGGAGGATAGCGGATCTGCGGGTTCGCGCACCGGCTGGCTGCCGCGCCATGCGACGCTGCACCGGGACCATCAGCTGATCGCGGCAGCGCCGATGTACGCGAAATCGCACAGCTACGGCGAATACGTGTTCGATCACGGCTGGGCTGCCGCCTTTGAACGCGCTGGAGGCCAGTATTACCCGAAGCTGCAGGTGGCCTCGCCCTTCAGTCCGGTGCCCGGACCACGCCTGCTGGTGCGCGCGGACCTGGACGCCGGCGAGCAAGCCGCAGTGGTCCGGGCGATGGCCGGGGCGCTGAGTCAAAGCTGCGCCGAGCTGAGGCTGTCCTCGGTACATGTCACCTTTTGCCAGGCCGCTGAATACGAGCAGCTCGGCGAGGCCGGGTGGCTGCAGCGGCTGGGCACCCAGTTCCACTGGGAGAATGCGGGCTACCGCAGCTTCGAGGACTTCCTTGGCAGCCTCAGCTCGCGCAAGCGCAAGAGCATCCGGCGCGAGCGCCGCGACGCCAATTCGTGCGGCCTCACCTATCGCACCCTGCGCGGCCACGAGATCACACCGGCGCACTGGAAGGCATTCTACCGGTTCTACACCGCGACCGTGAATCGCAAGTGGGGCAGCGCCTATCTCAGCGACCGGTTCTTCCCGCTCATGTCGGAACGCCTGGGCGGCCGCGTGGTGCTGATGCTCGCCGAGCATGACGGCCGTCCCGTCGCCGGCGCCCTCAATCTGCTTGGCAGCGATACCCTTTATGGCCGCAATTGGGGCTGCATCGGCGACTGGCCGTTCCTGCATTTCGAGCTGTGCTATTATCGTGCCATCGAGTTCGCCATCGAACACGGCTTGGCCCGGGTCGAGGCGGGCGCGCAGGGCGAGCACAAGATCCAGCGCGGCTATCTGCCACGTCCGACCTATTCGGCGCACTGGATTGCTCATCCCGGACTTCGCGAGGCGGTTGCCGGATACTTGGAAGAAGAACGTCTGGCCCGGCTGGCGGAGATGGCCGACCTGTCAACCCTTTCGCCCTACCGGCAAGATGATTAAGCCTCAGGCGAGGTCGTGATGTTCCACACGTTTTCGGTCGAGCGGTATGTTTATTGCTCGACATCAGCGCGAGGCATGATCGAACTATGTCATGCAGGAGTCCGGGGCCAAGCAGCCATGAATGACGAAGCGAAACGCAACGACGAACGCGTCCGGGTGCGCGCCTACGAGTTGTGGGAGAAGGACGGGCGTCCGCACGGACGCAATGACGAGTATTGGGAGGAGGCGCTGCGCCAGATCCAGGAGCAGGAGCGAATGAAGGCGGCCTCCTGAGGAGTGCGGCCGACCAGGTCGGCCGGCCGCATCGCGACATCAGGCGGGCCGGATGGCGCTCTGCAGGTTCTCGTCGATCTTGGCGAGGAAATCCTCGGTGTTCAGCCACTTCTGTTCCGGGCTGACCAGGACGGCCAGATCCTTGGTCATGAAGCCGGATTCGACCGTATCGACGCAGACGCGCTCCAGCGTCTCGGCGAACTGAGTGACATCGGGGGTGTTGTCGAAGCGTCCCCGATAGATCAGACCGCGCGTCCAGGCGAAGATCGAGGCGATCGGGTTGGTGCTGGTTTGACGGCCTTTCTGGTATTCGCGGTAGTGCCGGGTCACCGTGCCGTGCGCCGCTTCCGCTTCCACCGTGTTGCCGTCCGGCGCCAGCAGCACCGAGGTCATCAATCCTAGGCTGCCGAACCCCTGCGCCACGATGTCGCTCTGCACGTCACCATCATAGTTCTTGCAAGCCCAGACATAGCCGCCGGACCATTTCAGCGCGGCTGCCACCATGTCGTCGATCAGCCGGTGCTCATAGGTGAGGCCGAGCCGGTCGAAATCGGCCTTGAACTCCGAGTCGAACACCTCCTGGAACACATCCTTGAACATGCCGTCATAGGCCTTGAGGATGGTGTTCTTGGTGGAAAGATAAACCGGCAGCTTGCGGTCGCGGCCATAGCTGAAGCTGGCCCGCGCGAAGCCCTCGATCGAGGCCTTGGTGTTGTGGATCGCGAGCGCCACGCCGGGACCCTTGAAATCCTGCACCTCGAGAACGAGCGGGGACGTGCCGTCCGAAGGCGTGTAGGTGAGCGTCACCGTGCCCGGGCCCGGGATCTTGGTCTCGGCGGCACGGTAGATGTCGCCATAGGCGTGGCGACCGATGACGATGGGCTGCGTCCAGTGCGGCACCAGCCGCGGCACGTTCGCGCAAATGATCGGCTCGCGGAAGATGGTGCCGTCCAGCACGTTGCGGATGGTGCCGTTCGGCGAACGCCACATCTTCTTCAGGCCGAACTCGGTCACCCGAGCCTCGTCGGGAGTGATGGTCGCGCACTTCACGCCAACGCCGTAGGTCTTGATGGCGTGCGCGCTGTCCACGGTGACCTGATCATCGGTGGCGTCGCGATGCTCGATCCCGAGATCGAAGTATTTCAGGTCGACGTCGAGGTATGGCAGGATCAGCTTCTGCTTGATGAAGCTCCAGATGATACGCGTCATCTCGTCGCCGTCGAGTTCGACGACCGGTTCCTTGACCTTGATCTTCGCCATGCTTGATCTCCATTGGCAGTGTCCCGGCTGTCACCGGATATGGAGCCAAGTCCTTCGCATCCCCGGCCGCACCCGGCAAGACAGCGGGCGAACAGATCTCTCTTCGGAGAAGATTATCATGCCTGATCCGGACCGAGCCTGCGGCGGTTTCGCAGCCTGACCCACGATCGGCGTGGGGCCCAAGCCGGTCCGGTGCAAGCCGGCAGCAGCGCAGGCCTAGTCGGCGGCTTCGCTGGCCTCGCCTTCGTCGGGAGAAACCATCAGCGCGTTCGCCACCACTCCGGACTGCTCGCGGATCCGCTTCTCGATGGAAGCGGCCATTTCCGGATGATCGCGCAGGAACTGCTTCGAGTTCTCTCGACCCTGGCCGATGCGCTGGCTGTCATAGCTGAACCAGGCGCCGGATTTCTCGACGATGTTGGCCTTCACGCCGAGATCGATCAGCTCGCCCATCTTGCTGACCCCTTCGCCGTACATGATGTCAAACTCGACCTGCCGGAAGGGTGGCGCCATCTTGTTCTTGACCACCTTGATCCGGGTCTGGTTGCCCACAACCTCGTCACGCTCCTTGATCTGGCCGATCCGGCGGATGTCCAGCCTGACGGACGCATAGAATTTCAGGGCGTTGCCGCCGGTGGTGGTCTCCGGACTGCCGAACATGACCCCGATCTTCAGGCGGATCTGATTGAGGAAGATCAGCATGGTGTTGGAGCGCGACACCGACCCGGTCAGTTTACGCAGCGCCTGGCTCATCAGCCGGGCATGCAGGCCGACATGGCTGTCACCCATGTCGCCTTCGAGCTCCGCCCGAGGCACCAGGGCGGCAACGCTGTCAACCACCAGTACATCGATAGCGCCGGATCGAACCAGCGTGTCCGCGATCTCGAGCCCCTGTTCGCCGGCATCCGGCTGGCTGATCAGCAGATTGTCGACGTCGACGCCAAGCTTGCGGGCATAGCCGGGATCAAGCGCATGCTCGGCGTCGACGAAGGCGCAGGTGCCTCCGCGCTTCTGGGCTTCGGCAATGGCGTGCAGTGCCATGGTGGTCTTGCCGGAACTCTCAGGACCATAGATCTCGATGATCCGGCCACGCGGCAGGCCGCCGATGCCCAGCGCGATGTCCAGTCCCAGTGAGCCGCTGGACACCACCTCGGCAACCTCGCTGGGCCGCTGGCCCATGCGCATGATCGAGCCTTTCCCGAAAGCCCGTTCAATCTGGCTGAGCGCGCCCTCGAGCGCCTTCGACTTGTCCATGGCTTGCTTCCTCAGCCTCGGCGCAACAGTCGCCGAGCCAGATATTGTGCGATCCGAGAGTGTCATAGGCGGCCCCGGTGCCGCAACCGCGATGACCAGGCTGTTTTCAGGAGATGTTTCGACGCGTCCTGTTCATTTCGGTCTCCTGCTTAAAATTAAGAAAGTGTTCTCTTTTGTTCTAGGAGAACAAACCATGTCCGCACAAGCGGTTTGTTTGCCGGCAGCATCATGGCCGGTGAGCAGGATCAACGAACCGGAGGCCCGCCGGGCGGCGGCCGGCGCAGGCGCCATACATAGGCGATGATGCCGGCCACCACCTGGAAATGCTCACGGGGCACCTCAGAGTCCAACGGCAAGGTATAAAGCGCCCGCGCCAGCGGCGGGTTCGATACCACGGGCACCTTGTTGTCCTGCGCGACCTCGCGGATCCTTGAAGCAAGCTCGTCGGCTCCCTTGGCGACGATCTTCGGCGCAGCCTTGCTGCCGCTTTCATAGGCCAGGGCCACCGCATAATGGGTCGGGTTGGTGACCACCACGGTGGCTTTGGGCACTGCCGCCATCATCCGCCTCGCGGCACGTTGCCGCCGCATCTGACGGATCCGGCCCTTGACCTGCGGATCACCCTCGCTCTCGCGGTGCTCGTCGCGCAGTTCCTGGCGGCTCATCCGCAACTCTGAGCTATGCTTGTAGCGCACCCAGCCGACATCGAGCAGCGCCACCGCCACCTGCACGGACAGCACCATCAGCACCGAGTCGAACGCCAGCCGGGTCATGCGGCTGACAAGCACACCGGCGCTCCACGCTGGAGCATGCCAAAGGATCGGAAACAATCCGCCAAGCACGTGCCAGACGGCGAACCCGAATGCCGCGAGCTTGACCACCGACTTCAGTGCTTCAACCGCCGTGTCGCCACCGAAGATGCGCGAGATGCCCCGCATCGGGCTCAGCCGGTTTGGCTGCGGCACCAGTGATTCGACGCGCAGCAGGAATCCGGTCTGAAGCATCGTCGTGGCGATCACCCCCGCGGACGCCGCAAGCAGCACCGGTCCGGCCAGCGCCGCGCAGAACCGGGCCGCCTCCTGGCAGACCAGCAACGCGCCGCCGCCGGACACATCGATGCGTCCGGCGTTCTCCATCATGCCTTGCATACGCAAGACGAAGCGCGCCGCCTGCGGCGGCGTCACCATCACCATCACGACGATGCCGACGCCGAGCCCCGACAGCGATTGCAGCTCTCGCGAGACCGCGACGCGTCCTTCCTCGCGGGCCTTGGCGAGGCGTCTTGCGGAAGGCGCCTCTGTTCTGTCGTTCCTGTCCGCCCCTGCCATGCCCTAGAGACCTGGCAGGCTGTCGAAGCTGGCCTGGATCGCCTGCATCCACGCCAACAGGATCGGCGCGATCAGCAAGGCGAGCAACAGCAGGCCGCCGAGCACCTGGCCAGGCAGCGATAGGCTATAGACCTGCAGCGAGGGCACCAGCCTCGCCAGCAGCCCGAGCATTCCCTCCCAAACGAAGCCGGCCAGCACAAAGGGTCCGGCGAGGCGCAACGCCAGCGAGAAGCATGCCTCGGTGACGGTTGCTACGCTCTGGGCGGCATCTGCCGCCGAGAACAGCGACCCGGGCGGCATCAGCCGGTAGCTGCCGGCAAGCGCTCCCAGCGGCAGCGCGTAGAGCCCGGAGGAAAGCACCAGCACCGGCGCCGCCAGCGCCAGCGCGCGGCTGAGAGCGGTGGTTTGGGAGCCGAGTGCCGGATCCTGCTGCAGCACGCTCGAGAGTCCGGTGAAGGTCGAGATGATCTGTCCGGCGACCGGCAGCGACAGGGCCATCAGCCGCGCCAGCCAGCCCAGCAGCAAGCCACATCCCAGCTCGGAGCCGATCAACGCGAGGTCGCGCAAGGGCGCGGCTCCAGGCAGCGGCAGGCTGTGCTCCACCGCAGGGAAGATCAGCACGGTGATCCCGCCCGCAAGCCCGACGCGCAGCACGGCGGGCACCTCGGTTTCGCCAAATCCGGGCAGCACCATCACCGCGCCACTGACCCGGCACAGCACCAGCAAGACGCCGAAGGCCAGGCCCGGCAACCCGGCAAGCAGCGCCCGGTCCGCGGCACTCACCCCGCGGCGCTCAACGGCCGCCAACCGCGATCAAGCGGTCGAACACCGAATGGGTGTAGTCCGCCAGGGTCGCGTACATGAACGGGCCTGCCAGCATCAGCGCCAATCCCAACGCCAGCACCTTCGGCACGAACGCCAGAGTGGTCTCGTTGATCTGCGTCACAGCCTGAAGCAGCGAGATCACCAGACCGACCGACATCGCGGTCAGCAATGCCGGCGCTCCCAGCTTCAGCGCGACCATGAACAGCTCGCGCAGCACCACAGCCACATCGCTTTCCTGCATCGGGCCCCGCCCTAGATCGAGATCTTCATGATGTCCTGGTAGGCCTGCACCACCCGGTCACGTATCGCCACGGTTGATTGCAGCGCGAGCTGGGCTCGCGACACCGCCATCACCACCTGCGTGATGTTGCCATCGCCGGAGATGCCCTGAGCCGCCTGCACGTCGGCCTGGTGGCCTGCCTGCACAACACCGTCCAGGGCGCGCTGCAGGGTCGAGCCGAAGCCGGAGGCGTCCGTGCCGGACGCACCCCCCTCCTGCACCGCATCCACACCTGCCGTACTGCCGCCCTGCGCCCTGGCATAGGCGCTGGCCGCCGCCGCAGGTGTCACCAGCAGACCGGCACTCATTTCAGCAGGTCGATCGTGCGCGTCAGCATCGAGCGGGTGACCTGCATGACGTTGAGATTGGCGCTATAGGACCGCTCGGCCTCCCGCATGTCCATCAGCTCCACAAAGCTGTTGACGTTCGGCATCTTCACGTAGCCTTGCGCGTTCGCCGCCGGATGCGAGGGATCATATTTGAGCGTGAAGTCGCTCATGTCGTTGCCGATCCGCTTAACAGACACCGTCTGCGTGCCGACAGCCGGATCCAGCGTCTCGGCGAAGGTCACTGTCTTGCGGCGGTAGGGATCTGCTCCGGGGGTGGAGCCAGTGGTGTCCTGGTTGGCGAGGTTCTCCGCGATCACCCGCAGCCGGCTGGTCTGCGCCTCCATTCCAGCTGACGAGATGTCAAGCGCGCTGGAGATTTCCATGGCTTACCCCTTCCCCAAGGCGGTCGAAAACATCGACATGTATTTGCTATACAGGTTGGTGACGAAACGCTGCTGATTGTCGGTATCCGCGACCTTTGTCATCTCGCTTTCGACGGAAACTTGGTTGCCGTCGGGCGCGCGGTCGGTGCTTTGTACCGTGATGATGCCGCCGTCCGGGCTGCTGCCGGACAGGTGCATCGGGCTGGTCTGGACAGGGACGACGTCCAGGGCCGACAGCGTGCTCTCGAACGGTCGCTCGTCGCGCGGCTGGTAATTGGGAGTATCCGAGTTGGCGATGTTGCGGGCCAGCACCTGCTGACGATCTTCCAGCCAGCCAAGCTTGCGCTCGGCAAGGCTAAAGAGGTCGGAAGAAGAGACGTCCATGGCGCAGACCTCCATAAGCCGAGGGCAAGATGCTAGGGGCGAGATCGTTGCCAAATGTTTAACCACGCAAAACAGCCAACGCCATCAATTTCATGTCGAGAGCATAACATATTTATGCCACCATGGCGTGATGACACAGACCGTTCCTGGCGTGACCGCCTTCCCGATCGATGCCACCGCTGCGCTGTGCGATGTGGCGGCCTTTGCGGACCGCGTGGTGCAGACGCTTCGTGTCGCCCGCGCGCTGATCACCGGCGGCCGTGTGGTGTGCCTGGAGGGGCTGGAGGCGCAGGTTGCCCAGCTCTGCGCGAGATGCCTGGGTCTGGACCGGCAGGACGCGGCCAACCTGAGACTGTGCCTGCTGGCGCTACGCGCCGAGCTTGACGCGACCACCCTGCTCCTGAGCGCCCGCGAGGAGGCCTATGCCCATCCATGACATCCTGACGACGCTCGCAGCACTTGCCGCCGTGATCGTCATGATCCTGCTCGTCCGGTATGGATCGCGCCTGGTCGGCTGGATGCCCTCGCGCACCGCAGCGCCCGGCGTCCTTTCGATCGAGGCCTCTCTGGCACTCGATCCGAAGCGTCGGCTCTGCCTGGTCGATTGCAGCGGCCATCGTGTGCTGCTGTTGACCGGCGGCCCGTCGGATGTGCTGCTCGGATGGCTTCCGACCGCCACCACCAAGCTGGCGGACCCCCGACCATGAGCAGGAACGGCTTGCCGCTCCTGTTGGGCGGTGCGGCGTTGCTTTTCAGCATGGTGCTGCTTTCAGGCAGTGCGGCCCATGCCCAATCCGTCAGCATCGATCTGGGGCAGCCTGGCAACACAGGCGCCACCGGCCGTCTGGTTCAACTTACCGCGCTGATCACGTTGCTGTCGCTCGCGCCGAGCCTGCTGGTCATGGTGACCGCCTTCACCCGCATCGTCATCGTGCTGTCGCTGCTTCGCGGTGCGCTGGGTGCCCAGGGAACGCCCCCGAACACCGTGCTGATCGGCCTGTCCCTGTTCCTGACCTTCTTTGTGATGCAGCCGGTGCTGTCACAATCCTGGAATATCGGTGTGGCGCCGCTGCTTGCCGGCAGCATCGGCGAGATGGATGGGCTGCGCGCTGCAGCGGAGCCATTCCGACATTTCATGCTGCTCAACATACGGCCGCCTGACCTGAGCTTGTTTCTCGACATCGCCAAGCTGCCCCTGCCTGCGACACCCGGCGACACGCCCTGGCGGGCACTGGTTCCGGCTTTCATGATTGGCGAGTTGCGTCGCGGCTTCGAGATGGGCTTTCTGCTCTACATGCCGTTTCTGGTCATCGATCTCGTGGTTTCCAGCGTCCTGATGGGACTGGGCATGATGATGCTGCCGCCAAGTGCCGTTTCACTGCCTTTCAAGCTGATCTTCTTTGTGCTGATCGATGGCTGGCACATGATCGCCGGCAGCTTGGTTCAAAGCTTTGCGCCGCAGTAAGGGACCACGCGAGACCGAAACTTCAATCGGCTCGAACGTTGAAGCACCAGTGCACGGAGAAGTCCCATGAAGCAGCCGCATACCGAACAGAACATCGCCCATACCGAAGGCGCTCAGAACACCGGCAATCACAAGACCCCCGATGCGACCGACTCCCAGGGGGCGGATCGCTTCGGTGGCACGCGTGCGGGCGCCGAGAACGTCGAAAAGAGCCCTCCAACTACCGAGAGCGCGCAGTCCGGGCCGGATATCGAGCGGCTCCGCAACCTGGAACAGGGTCCGACCAACGATATCACCGGCGCCAAAGGTCCGCACGCCGAGCGCGCACCGGAACGCGACGAACGGGGCCGGCTCTAGGATCCGGCCAAGCAAAGGTGTTTTGCGATATAGGGCGGAAGGTTGAAGGCGCTGACATGAATATCCGGCGACCAGTACTGTGTCGTGCCCAAGATGCCGGCTTGCCGCCCCCTGTTGGTGACCATTTCAGCAGTCAAGCGACGTGGATGCTCGCCATTTGTGGCGAAACCCAACGTCATGAAACCGCCCACATAGGTCGGCACGGCAGCGACATAGGCTGAGACGTAGTTGAAGATCCGCGCACGCCGCAGGCTCGTTTCGCGCAACTCGTCCGCCTGCATGAAGGGCACGCCGCACTGGTTTACGATGATGCCCTGTGATGTCAAAACTCTTGCGCAGTCGCGATAGAAGCGCTCGGTGAACAACACCTCGCCGACCCCTACAGGATCGGTGCTGTCGACGATGATGACATCGAAACCGCCGCTTGGGGCCTGCGCCACGTAGGAAACGCCGTCTCCCACAATAACCTCCGCGCGGCGGTCGCTCCAGGCATCGCCGGCAATCGATGGGAGGAACTCTTTCGCGAGCCGGATCACCTCACCATCGATCTCCACCATCACCGCGCGTTCGGTCGCCTTGTGCTGCAGCACGCGTCGCAGCACGCCGCCATCTCCTGCTCCGATGATGAGAACGCTCTTCGCGGCACCGTGTGTGAGCAGCGGAACGTGGGCGATCATCTCCTGATACACGAACTCGTCTGTCTCGGTGATCTGAACCACGCCATCCAGCATCAACACGCAACCGTGGGTCTCGCTTTCGAAGACGATGATCTCCTGGAAGTCGCTCCTGACGTTGGCGAGCTCTCGCTTGACCCTGAAACGCTGGCCCCATGCTTCATAGAGCGTCTCGTTGATCCATGATCCAGCCGGCACTCAGGGCTCCCCCGATATCGTCGCGCCGGTTCTAGCGCACACGGCCCCGGCGCTGCTCGTCGACCACCAAACGAGCCGCCTTGAACGTCCGTTGCAGCACCTCGACCGAACGGTGCGGATCGCATGCGCCACACATGAAGATGTCGATGGCAGCAAAACCGCGCTCCGGCCAGGTGTGGATGGAGATATGGCTTTCTGCGAGCACGACGACCCCGGAGACGCCGCCGTTCGGGGAAAAATGGTGAAAATGGCTGTGCAGGATGGTCGCTCCCGCCGCCAGCGCTGCTTCGCACAACGTATGATCGATCAGCGCCGGATCCGTGAGATTGGTCGCCTCCCAGAGGTCGATCAGCAGGTGGGTGCCCGCGAACCGCATCCCATCCTTTTCCACAAAGTAGTCCTTGCACTCCCGTTCGGCCAAAGGGGAATGTAGAGCCTGGTTAATGCTCGGAGGATCCGAGACCATCCCCAGTTGAGCAAGTGCGTTCATCACGTACCCCCAAACCAGTAGACAGCCTGTTGGGCGTGACCGCCCCCTTGGGCCAAGGGGGGCTCACTTAGGTCCTAGGGGTCCGCGATGCAAGGACTTTCTCTGGATCGCCACTCCGCCGGCGGTCGCTTCAACGGCAAACACGCTGGACTCAGTGCGAAGCCGCATTGAAAACTCCCGCGGTGCGGCGGAGCGCTGCCAGATCGGGCGGCGTTGTCGCCTGTTCAGCGCTGTCGGCA
The DNA here is from genome assembly GCA_964252545.1 of uncultured Acetobacteraceae bacterium. Taxonomy (GTDB): domain Bacteria; phylum Pseudomonadota; class Alphaproteobacteria; order Acetobacterales; family Acetobacteraceae; genus Lichenicoccus. The sequence continues at coordinate 14,658 of CAXUNX010000007.1, forward strand.
GCCGGATCTGACGTCAGAAGCTGAAACATCGCCGCCTTGTCCTGGTCTCTGAACCGCTCGGCGCCGAAGCGACGGACCTTGTCCATCTCGTTCTTGTTCTTTGTTCGCGATACCACGGTTGCAAGCCGAAGCAGCATCTCCTGACCGTCCGCGTCAAGCTTTCCGCTCGCCGGCAGTTGCCGCTGCGCCAGGCTGAGCAGGGTGTCGGCTGCTGCCGACCAGTCACCATGGCGTGCGAGAAGCTCCGATCTCAAATCAAGCGCTGCATCCGACTGCAGCGACTGAACGGCCGCAAGGGCCTGATCCAACCGGCCTTGAGCCTCAAAGGCGCGCGCAAGCACGATCTGTCTCGGCGCCTGACGATCTGGTGCCAGATTGCCTGGGTCTGATTCCCTGAGTGCCGCCTGCACGCCCTCAAGGTCGTTCTGCTGAAGACGCAAGCTTGCCAAGGCCAAACCCAGCTCAGCCCGATCGGGACCAGCCTCCGCTGCGCGCATCATCTGTTGCACGATCGGTGCGGCGCGTTCCGGGAGATCCAGATCGGTGAGCCTGGCCGCAAGAAACAGTGACGCCCGCGTGCCATCAGCGCCGGGCGGCAACATGTCGGCGCTTGCCTCGATGATGGCTGCCTGCTCGATGGCGTGGCCGCCACCAGACTTCGCCGGATCGGAAATCATCCGCCTGAGAACCTCGCCGATCTGGCGGCGCGCCTTGGATTGCTGTTCAGGGTAGAGTTGGGCCGTCTCCCGGAGCAGGTCTACCGCTTTCTGCCATTGCCCTGCCTGCATACGCAGATCTGCCAACCGGAAGCGGCTCGGCACTTCAAGGCCTGCGATCCGGGCATCGAGCAGATGAGCCTCCAGATGGTCGGCGAGCGCTCCGGGGTTGGCCGTTGGTGATTTCTGCCTGATGTCGGATGCTTCCTCGACCGCCTTGGCTGCAAGCCGGACGTCGCGAGCGGAAGACAGATGATCCAGCAGCGCCAGCGCGGCCGCAGAGCGACCGCGCCGCTCGGCCAGAACAGCGCGAGCAAATTCGAGGGACGGTTCGGCCGGAAGTCGATCGATCAAGGCCGCCTGTGGTTCCGTTCCTGCGCGGGCCAGGGTCTCCGCCACACGCGGCATCAACCTGGCTCGTAACGGCGCCGGGTAGGATTGCAGCAGCGCCATATTGGCGGCGAACAACCGCGCCGCCTCGACCGAAGCCGGGTTTTGCTCACCCAGTTTGATTCCGCGCCAGAATCCCATCTCGCTCTGTGCGATGATCGAAGGGTCATCAAGCAGATCTGCACCCGTATGGTGGTCAAGCAAGCCGGCGGCGCTTGCGACAAGCCTCGCATGGACAGACTCTGCAGATCTCGGATCATCCGCCATCGCGACTTGCGCAATCGTTGAGGCTTGAACTGCATCACCAAGAGCCAGGGCATCCTCTGCAGCGCGGAGCCGCGGCTGGAAACGCTCGGCGGCAGGCAGTGCCGCTGCGGCGGCCCTCGCGTCCTTGAAGCGCCGCTCCAGCACCTCGACGGCACCCGGGGTCAGCGACATGATCCGATTGGGCGCTTGATGGGAAACGTCACCCGATATGGCTGCGACGGAGTCCGCGGCGGCGCCGGACAAGAAAAAGCCGCTACTCGCCGGACGCAGTTCGAGCCGATCCGAAAGCGGATCCACCACCACGCCTAAGATCGTCTTGTCCAAAGTCGCCAAGCTCTGATGTCGCGTCTGCTGAACCGCATCCTCACCATCAAGGACGGTGCCGACCAGGAGATTGCCACCGGTCTCCGGATCCGGAACGACAACGACGCCTCCAGGATGGCTGACCGGGAACGTCGTCATTGCCGACTTGCTCACCACCTCGATTGCCCTGCCGTGTGGTCCCTCTTCACCGCCGTCCTGAACCAGCCAGCCGGCCGGCAACCGCCGCACCCTGATCTGGTCTGGTTTCTGGGCCCGCAAACGGAGCATTGTCGCCTCTGGCAAAAGCTGGATCGAGGATTGCCTGGCAAACGGGTCATCTTGAACAGTGGATAGGTCAAGCGGCCGGACGGCATCGAACACGATGAAGACGTCAAAGCCCCTCGAGAACGCCGCGGCTCCAACCCCCTGCTCGAACGGCAGGAACAAACTCGGCCCAGCCGGCTCCGAGCTCAGCAACATACGTGCCGTCAACGCCACCGGTAGCGCAGCCTTGAGCGAGACGGTACCGGCAGGCATTTGCGGAGCTGCCTCCGGGGGCAGCGCTCGGGATAAAGTGGAGTCGATCCTGGCAGGAGGTCCGCCGCCTTCAACCACGGCGACCAGGGACTCTGGAAGTCCGGGCAGGATACCGCCGATCTGCTTGGCGGTAGGCCGACCTGCCCGGGCGGATCCCGATAGCACTGCCTTTGGAGTGACCGCGTTGGTCGATGCTTGCCTGTGACGGGCTTTCGAGCAGGCCGGTGCATACATGGTGCAACGCTGTAGGGCGGCCTCCCGGACCCGTATGTCGCCGGCACCGATGAGGTCCTCCAATGCTTGAACCGCGTCGCCTTGGCGACCGGTCCGGCTTGCAGCGCTCGGCAGAGCCTGAGCCAACAGAGTGGCGGGAGCCACAAGCAAACTCATCAACAACAGGAAGAGCGATGGGGCTCTCCGCCACGGTTGTGCGGCTTGCATGCGCCTAGTCAAGGCTCGCCAGTACGTTGGCGAGGTCGCATAGATGCAATGAGGCGGTATGCGAGACGAACGCATCAAGCTCGTCGGTTGCTCCCGCGATATACTCGGCCGTGGTTTTGATTATCCCGGGCGCTGCGACATCACGACGAGCCGCGGCGACGGCTTCGCCCGGCGTCCCGATTTCATGAGGCAGGGGTTGCTTCTGCAAGCTGGCATGACCCATCCTCGTGCCGAGTGTCATCGACACCACGCCCGGCTTGCTTCCCGGACAATAAGCGATCAACTCGCCACTTCGGAGAGACGGCGACACTTCGTTATGCATGGCCGAACACTTTTTCGATCTTGTCCCGCAAGGTCTCCGCGTTGAACGGTTTAACAATATAGTTCGAGACTCCTGCCTGCTTTGCCGCGACGACGTTGTCGGCCTTGCTTTCTGCCGTGATCATAATGAATGGAAGGCTTCTTAACTTTGAATCATGCCTGATCTCTGCCAGAAGCTCGAGTCCTGTCATAGGCTGCATGTTCCAGTCACTGATGATCAGCCCGAAGTTGCCCGTCTTCAATCTGCCCAAGGCCTCATGACCATCGGTTGCTTCCTCAACGTTGTTGAAGTCGATCTGCTTGAGCAGGTTGCGAATGATGCGCAGCATTGTCTTGTAGTCGTCGACAATCAGGACGTTCATTGATTTATCAATCGCCATGAATTGCCTCTACTGCGCAACTCTCGAGATTTGCTGGGTGTCCGAGCCCGCGACGCCATTTTCTGCAAGGCGCATCTGCGCAAGCATTTGCGTCGCAAAGCGCGCCCGTTCCGGCTGCATGGCCGCAAGAACCGCCGCCGCCTTACGTTCATTCATCCGATCAAGCATTTGGAGCAGGACATGCATATCGAGAACATCGAAAATCGTTGCTGCCTCGTGCGGCTTCATATCCTCGTAGACCTTGACCAGGCCGATCCAGTTGGCATCCTGCCGCTGCTTCCGCGAAGCGTCGAGGGCATCGAGCTTACGCTGCAGTTCCGCGAGTTTATCGATCTTATCCTGAAGGCGAAGGGTCGCCGCTTCGATCAAGCTGCTGCGTTCATCCAGGGCATGCTCACGCACGTCTAGGGCCTGCCGGCGCCTTTGAAGATCCTCAAGCAGGCTGCGTTCCTTCGGATCCAAGCTCACTCCTGCCGAGGGCTGCATTATGCTTGCCGCAACCCCTTGAGGCACCACCTTGGCTGATACGGGCTGGACCGGCCCTGGCGCTACCGCGGATCCGCCGAGCGCGGTCTCGGCGCCCTCCGCAAACGTCACGGCCTTTGCCGTCAGCAGCAGAAGCATGACGGTGATCGTCAATGGCAGCAGCCTGGGCGATGAAAGATGCGGGATCACGGCGGATCATCTCGCCATGCGCAAGGCACGAAGCAGCTCTTTCTCAGCCTGGCTTCTGACCCGACCACCCGCCTCGGAAGGCTGACCAGCAGGAGGCACCGAGCCGACATTCGCCGAGCGTCGCACTTCGTCTGGCTCCTGCTTTAGCCCCTCTTGACGAACGAGGCCATCCAGTCTGTCAGCCAGCTTCTCGCCACGCTCGGTCAAAAAGGCAAGGTCGCCCTGGAGCGCTTTTGCCTGGTCGACATGACGCGCGATCTGACGTCCAGCGCCATCCGCCACAGCACGCAGACGGTCGATGCCGCCCTCTGCCTGACGAGTGCTTTCGTTGAACCCGGCGATGAGCTCTTCCAGTGCGGCGCGGTCACGGCGAAGCACTCCCAAAGCCTTCTCAAGGCGAAACGCATGGAAAACTGTAAGCGCCAGAAGTCCGATCAGCACGACTTCTAGCCACCACTGCACGCTGCTCACGCTCGTAAGCCTTTCATGATCGGCGCACGCCAGCTTGATCCGGAGTGCCGCCTGAGCGGCCAAGCACCTGATCGATCCGGACGGCGATCTGGTTTTTTCGTCTCCCGACCCGCCCCTCGAACAAGGTGACCTGGCCGCATCTCAACTGGACCGGAGCGTCCGGACCCTGGCGCAAGGTGAACTGATCCCCGGGCCTGAGAGAAAGGATATCCGAAAGCCGCATCGGCTGCTCATCGAGAACCACATCAAGATCAACTTCCGTGCTCCAGAGCTCCTCCGCGAGATGCGTCTCCCAGATTGAGTCGCGACCGAACTTTTCACCCATGAATTGCTGCAGCAACAACTCGCGTACTGGCTCGAGGGTCGCATATGGCAGCAACAGCTCCATCCGACCGCCGCGATCTTCCATGTCGATGTGCAACTTGGCAAGCACAGCGGCATTCGACAGTCTTGATATAGCGGCGAATCGCGAATTCACTTCAAGTCTCTCGAAGCGGAAGCTGATGGAGCATAACGGGTCGAAGCTTGCTGACAGATCGGCCAGCACCACCCGGATCAAACGCTCAACCAGCATGCGTTCGATGGTTGTGTAGGGACGGCCTTCGATCCGCATTGCAGCCGTGCCTCGTCGACCTCCAAGAAGGACGTCCACGATCGAGTAGATCATGGCCGAGTCGATGATCATAAGGCCGTAGTTTTCCCACTCTTCTGCCTTGAAGACGGCAAACATCGCGGGAAGCGGCACCGAATTGAGGTAATCTCCGAAACGGAGCGAAACGACATTGTCTATTGATACTTCTACGTTATCACTTGTGAAGTTCCGGAGACTTGTCGACATAATGCGGACCAGCCGATCAAACACGATCTCGAGCATCGGCAGGCGTTCATACGAAACCAGCCCCGAGCTGATGATCCGCTGTATACCGCTCGATGAACCGTCATCCCCACCAATATCATCAAAGCCGAGCAGGGAGTCGATCTCCGCCTGGTTCAAGATACGCGCGGTTTCCGATGGCTCATTGGCCACCGAGAAAGCAGCCACGGCGTCTGCTTCCTCTAGACTGGTTGCCCAGGCCGCCGCCATCTCCTCGTCTGATTCGCTCATTGGACCAGCACTTCGAGGAACAGGACGTCGAGGACCTGAACAGGCGCTGCGATCACGTCGATACGGTTCATCAGCGCTTCACGGAGCCGGTAGGTGCCTTCGCCTCCGTGCAGCTCCTCCGGGCGCATACTACGCAGATAGATTTGAAACATGTCCAGGATGCGCGGCATGTCGGCTGTTATGATCGCTTCGTCCGCCGTGTGGGCGACCTCGATCTTAGCTTTGAGACGGACGAACATGGCGCGACGCGAGCCATTATCGAGGTTTGTGATGATGTCCGGTACGTCGACCAAGGCCGGCTTGTCGAGCTTTTCGGTTAAGGCCTTGTTTCTGTTCGAGTGGGGCAGCAATCCGCCGAACCACAAGCCGCCCGCAACCGCGAGAATAACAAGTATCGGTGCAACAACGAGAATGAGTTTGCGCCGGCTGGCCGGCTTCACTGCCGTTGGCTCCGCCAACTCCTCGGTTTCTGCAGGCGCAACGCTCATTTAATGTGTCTCCCGCACGCCGGCTTCGCGCGGCGGTGCCTGACTCCGGCGAACCCAATGAGGCTAAGGCAAGATGGTTAAGAACCTGTCACTGAAGTCCACGAGACTACGTACTTTAGTAACGGTTTAGTAGGGTTTTCGGTACAGGATGCGCCTGTTCAAAGGGATGCGAGATGGAAAACCCGACCTATATCGCGCTCTCGAAGCTGGACGCGCAGCAGCGCTCGCTTGATGTTATCGCAAGCAACATGGCCAATGCCAACACTGTCGGCTACAAGGCAGAACGCGTCCAGTTCAGTGATTATCTTGTCCGGCAGAAAGGCTCGCAGACCGCCCCGGGAGGCGAGCTCTTGTCCTTCGCTCAGGACCGGGCGACTTACCGCGACCAGTCTCCCGGAGCGATGACCCAGACCGGCAATCCACTCGACTTGGCACTGGGTGGAAGCGGCTTCTTCTCAGTGCAGACCGCTAATGGCACCCGCCTCACCCGTTCAGGCCGGTTCGGCCTGATGTCGGACGGAACGATCGCCGATAGCTCTGGGAACGCCCTCCTGGACACCAGCGGCAGCCCGATCCAGCTGCCGTCCGGCGAAAGTCACATCCAGATCGCCTCAGACGGCACCATCAGTGGAGACAACGGCCGCATCGCGGAAATCGGGGTGGTCGACGTCACCGACCTGAACCAGCTCATCCCCGAAGGAGGGAAGTTGTTCCGCTCAACCGCGGCCCCGCAGGCGGCGACGCTCCCGAAGGTCGTGCAGGGCGCGGTCGAGGAGAGCAATGTCCAACCGATCCTCGAATTGACCCAGATGATGCAGACGGAGAGGGACTTCCAGTTCGTCTCTCAATTCGTGTCGAGTGAGGCCGACCGCCAGCAGAACACGATCGACAAGATCACCCAGCTGCAGAGCTGATCCCGACAATGGCCGTGCCTTACTGACAGGAGAACAGCATGCGAGCACTTGATATCGCCGGCACCGGAATGCAGGCACAGCAAACCAACGTCGAGGTCATCTCGAACAACATCGCCAACATGACCACCACCGGCTACAAGCGTCGCAGGGCGGAGTTCCAGGACCTGATCTACCAGAACCTGCGCCGTGTCGGCTCAAACAGCTCGGATAATGGAACCGTGGTTCCTTCGGGCGCGCAAGTAGGTCTCGGTGTGAAGACTGCTGCGATCTACCGGATCAGCGAGCAGGGAACTCTTACTCAGACAAGCAACAGCCTCGACATGGCGATCCAGGGAAACGGTTACTTCCAGGTGACGCTTCCGTCGGGAGACATCGCCTACACCCGCGACGGAACCTTCGCCCTTGCGGCAGATGGAACGATTGTCACTTCCGACGGCTATCCTGTTGCACCTGGGATTACCGTGCCAGCAAATGCGCAAAGCGTAACGATCAACACGTCTGGACAGGTTCAGGCAACGATCGCCGGACAGACCGCACCACAGACTGTGGGGCAGATCCAACTCGCAGTGTTTCCGAACGAGGCGGGCCTCGATGCACAGGGCGACAACCTGCTCCTGCAGACGGCTGCGTCCGGCAATCCAACCACCGGATCTCCAGGAGCCGCAGGGTTCGGGAGCGTGATGCAGGGCTTCGTGGAAAGTTCAAACGTCAACGTGGTCAGCGAGATCACGAACCTGATCACTGCGCAGCGTGCCTACGAGATGAACAGCAAGGTCATCACCACCTCGGATGACCTCATGCAGACGCTGACCAATCTCAAATGATCAACTGGGCTCAAGGTTTGATCGGGCTCTCGGCCCTGCTTGCGGTGTGTTCACCCGCCATAGCCGCAAAGCCGCGTGGCTCCGTCAGCCTGATGTCCGATACGGTGAAGCTTTCAGATCTGTTTTCAGGTCTGGAGCCTGGGCAGGACTGCGCGATCGGTCCGGCGCCCGCACCCGGCCGGAGCATCGTGATCGAACAGCCGCAGCTCGCAGCGATCGCCGAACAATTTGGCGTGGATTGGCAGCCAAACAGCCTGAGCGTTCAGGTCAGTCTCAAGCGCAAGGCGCGCACGGTCGCGCGCAGCCGGGCGCTCCCTCTCATTCGCGCTGCCCTTATTGCCGCGGGAGCCTCCGAAAACATCGATGTCACTGTCGAGAACGGCGCCGAGCTCGTTGTTCCGGCCGAGTTCGACGGAGATCCGGACATCCAGTTGGTCAATCTCGACCGTTCCAGCGGCCGTTTCACCGCTGATCTTGTTTTCGCGGCTTCGGGGATGGATCCCATACGGCTTGAGGTGGAGGGCGTCGTTCAGGAAGTGGCGGAAGTTCCTGTGCTGGTCCGAAACATGGAGGGTGGGAGCGTCATCGAGGCGTCGGATCTGCAGACGCGTCGCCTGAGAAAGGCGCTCGTCGGAGACCAAACGCTGCTTTCGGCAAGCAACGCGATCGGATTGGCGCTCCGGCACCGATGGTTTGCAGGCAATCCGATCCCGCTCACGGAGCTTACGCACCCGCTGCTGATAAGCAGAGCCATGCCGGTTCTGCTCCGTCTGGAGAATGCCGGTTTGGTGTTGACGGCCAAAGGCGAGGCGATCGAGGGAGGCGCGCTCGGCGACCGGATCCATGTGCTCAATCCTGTCTCGCGGGCGGTGTTGACTGCCCGGGTGACCGGGCCGGGAACGGTCGATGTCGACACGACCAGCGTTCCTGTCATGCTGTCACAGCAGCAAGCCGGACTGCCGCAACCTTATGGTCTAACAACGCTGTCGGCGCCCTCAGATCCTGGGTGGATCCAGTGAGCGCCGGAACATCGCGGCTCGCACTCCTGCTTCTGCCGAGCCTCTTGGCGGGTTGCGGAGCCCTCAACAGGCTTTCCGATCTTGGCCGGCCACCAAGCATGACGCAGATCTCGGATCCAACCACGGCACGAAACTACCGGCCGTTAACCATGCCGATGCCGCCGCTACAGCCGCCACCCAACGAGATCGCCAGCCTATGGCGCCCCGGCAGTCGGGCGTTCTTTCGGGATCAACGCGCAGCGCAGGTGGGCGATCTGCTTACCGTGCTGGTCTCGATCACCGATAACGCGGACTTCGAAAATAACACCACCGCTCAGAGAACCGGCGCAGAGTCGATGGGCATCCCGAACTTCTTCGGGATCAAGGGGAAGATTGCTGCGGCTGTGACCGGGGCCAACTCACTGAACACCAACAGCAACAATAGCAACGTTTCCGTGGGATCTGCGAAGCGCAGCGAAACGGTGACGCTGAGGCTTGCCGGCACCGTCACGCAGCTTCTTCCCAACGGCAACTTCGTGGTCGTGGCGCGGCAGGAGGTGCGCGTCAACAGCGAACTGCGTGTTCTGCAGGTTGCCGGCATCGTGCGGCCCCAGGACATTGCGAGCGACAACACCATCACGCATGACCGTATGGCCGAGGCTCGTATCTCCTATGGCGGTGCCGGGCAGTTGACCGACCTGCAGACACCACGCTACGGCCAGCAGCTCATGGACATCATTCTGCCGTTCTAATCTCTTTTAAAATCAGTCGTCACGATGGACTTTCTCCATACGTTCGTGCCGCTCCTGCGCCTCGATCGACAAGGTAGCAATCGGACGCGCTTCAAGTCGCCTCAGACCGATCGGCTCGCCGGTCTCCTCACAAAAGCCGTAGGACCCGTGCTCAATCCGTACGAGAGCCAGACCGATCTTTGCAATCAGCTTGCGGGCACGGTCCCGGGTGCGTAATTCCAGGGCGCGATCGGTCTCCACGGTAGCCCGATCGGTGATGTCGGCCTCGTGGATGCCGCCTTCGGACAGACTGGCGAGAGTGCCATCGGCTTCCTTCAGCAAGTCCGAACGCCATCTAAGAAGCTTTAGGCGAAAATACTCCACCTGTATCGGGTTCATGAACTCCTCGTCATCAGACGGGCGGTAGTCTGGGGGCAAGGTGATCATCATCGCCAATTCCTAAGACTGACTGCCGCAGGAAGACCCCCAAAAGGGCGTGCCATCATTGCCGAACAGTCGTGGTGAGCGCCCACTGGAGAATTGGGCCGGCTTATAGCCAGCCGACCCGGCAACGCCAAGGGCATATGACAGCGCGTCACCCATCGGTCACTTAGACCTCGCGAACCCGTCCAGGGACTTACCTCCGAGACCTGGGCTGAGCCGCTCATGGCGAAGGATCTCCAGGCGCGCACGCAGCCTGATCGCGCCCAACAAAGAGGCCAAACCCGGCTCGCAGGCGGCATCGACCATGCTCGACAGCTGCTCGAGACGAGCAAGCGCACGAGCGGTGCCTTCGCCCGACAACAGCTCCCTTTGCAGATCGGTCAATGCTTTGAGCATGTCGCGTGCCTGACGCCGCGCGTCGCGATCCTCCACTTGCAGCGACTTTCCAGCGGATCCTGCCTGTTCTTCCTGGAGGGCCAGGATGGCGCCCGGATGCCTCACCGAAGACGAGTATGCGGCCGGTTGGCCAAGCTGCGGCTCCATCGGCTCGGTGGCGTTTGGAACCGTGAAGCTGGCTCCGGTGCCGGCGCTCCGCCGCGTCGCGGAAGACGGCTCCGGTGCCGATATGGCGGCGCCGGGTGCGATGATGGTCATGAGCATCCCTCCTAGTCAGGGCGGCCGCCGCGCTGATCGCTCCTTGCGATATCATTACGATATCGATGCTGTTGTTGACAGTTTATTCGTATCTTTCGCCTATCGTGCGGCTCGGCTGGCCGACAACAAGCAACAGGATCCGATGCGCATCCTTCCACTTCTGGTCGCTCTGCTGCTTCTTCCGCTGACGCCCCCGGCGCGCGCCGAGCAGGTGCGGATCAAGGACATAGCCGATGTCGAGGGAGTGCGGAGCAACCAGCTCATCGGCTATGGCCTGGTCGTTGGCCTGAACGGCACCGGAGATCGCCTGAGCAACTCCGTGTTCACCCGGGAGTCGCTGATAAGCATGCTGGAGCGGCTCGGCGTGAACGTCCGGGACCAGGAAGCAAAGCTCCAAACCAAGGATATCGCCGCGGTCATGGTGACGGCCGATCTCCCGGCCTTTGCCCATGGTGGAAGCCGTATCGACATCACGGTCTCCGCAGCCGGCGACGCCACCGACCTCGCTGGCGGCACCTTGCTGGTGACGCCGCTCATGGCAGCCGATGGCGAGGTCTATGCGGTAGCGCAGGGGCAACTTGTCACAAGCGCGTTTTCGGCGCGGGGCGCCGCAGCCTCAGTCACGCGCAACATCCCGACAAGCGCCCGGATGGCGAACGGGGCTACCGTGGAGCGCGAACTGCCGTTCGACCTGAGCTCACGGACGGACCTCCATCTGTCACTGCGCAATCCGGACCTGACAACAGCCGAACGGATCGTGACGGCAATCAACGCGAGCATCAGTGGCGACATCGCTCGGGCGACCGATCCGAGAACGGTGGCGCTTGCTCTTTCCGGACATGATGTCGTGCAGACTCTCTCTCGCATCGAGGATCTGCAGGTGGAGCCGGACTCGCCGGCTGTGGTGGTCGTGGACGAGGCGAGCGGGACCATCGTGATGGGAGACAACGTGCGGATCAGCACCGTCGCCATCGCCCAGGGCAACCTGACCATCCAAGTGGCGGAGACGCCACAGGTCTCGCAACCCGGCGCGTTCTCGAATGGACAGACCGCGATCGTGCCACGCACGGCGGTGCAGGTCGATAGTGGCGCGGGCAAGCGGCTCGGCATCCTGAAGCAAGGTCCAAGCCTGCGCGATCTCGTGAGCGGCCTGAACGCTCTTGGAGTGGGACCACGTGACATGATCAGCATATTGCAGACCGTCAAGGCGGCAGGAGCCTTGCAGGCCGATCTGGTTGTGCGATGACCGAAATCAGCAAGGATCGCGGGACGGTATCGCCGCCTGCTTTCGGAAGCTCTCCTGTAATCCCAGCAGCGAGCCCTTCTGGAGCCGTTCCTGCTGCGCGAGATGCTGGCGTGTGGAAGGCAGCGCAGGACTTCGAGGCGATGGCGATCGGGCAGTTGCTGCAGCCGATGTTCGAGACGGTCGACACGTCAGAAGGGCTGTTCGGTGGCGGCAGCGGAGAACAGAGCTTCCGCCCGATGCTGGTAACGGAGATGGCCAAGGCGGTGGAAAAACATGGCGGCCTTGGCCTGGCCCAGCCGGTCTACGCCCAGATGCTCAAGATGCAGGAAAAACGGCCATGATTGGATTGGCGGAAGCCACCGCCGAGCTCACCGAGGTGCTTGAACGCGAGAACGAGGCTTTGCGGCGTCTCGACCTACGCCAAGCGACCACGCTGCTTTCGGAGAAGCGTTCGAGCCTTGCCGCGCTCGAGCTGGCAGGGCGGCACCATTCCCGGCCATCTGCGGATGATCCGAACATGCGCGAGGCGGCTACACGGCTGCTTGAGGCCGCAACAAGCAACAAGTCGCTGCTCGAACGTGCGATCGTAGCGCAGAAGCACGTGATGTCGCTGTTAGCTCAGGCAGCACGCATGGCGGCACCGGAGACGCGCTATGGCTCGCACGGATCACATATCGGCCGAGCAACCTGCAACGCTTTCGCATTGAGCGCGCGGGCGTAAGCCGACGGCCGCAAGGTCTGACTTGCGGCCGGCCGCATTACGCACCCGGAGCCCTGATCGACTTCCAGACCAGGGTTTAGTCGGAGCTTTCACCGCCGTCGGCAGGGATGATGTCGCCTCCAACCTGGTCGTGTGAGCCAGCATCAATCCCCTTGAGCTCCGAAGAAGAGTCAACCGGCGCTTTGCTGCGCCGGCGTCGGGTCGCCGGAGAGCCCTCGCGCAACGTTTCCGCGGCCTTCTTGCGGCTTGCGGCGCTTGGCGAGCGACGCATCGTGACGGCGGCTTCCTTAAGGGACGCGGCCTTGCGCGGAGATGACGCCTTCTCGCTCGCTTTCGCTGTTGACTTGGAAGCGCCCGCCCGCGGCTTGCGGGTTGCAGCAGCCGGCTTGGTCGTGCGTGCAGGCCGCCGTTCCGCAGCCTTTGTTGATGAAGCGCTGGCTGTTCTGCGGCCGCTGGTGGTGCCCGTACGCGGCTTGCTGGCCGGCGTGGCACGCTTCGGAGTTGATTTTGCCGGGGTCTTGGTTGCAGTCCGGCTCGAAGCACGGGTGGTGGACTTCGCCGCCGTGCGGGAACGTGCGCTCGGCGCTGCGTCCGTCTTGCGAGCCGGAGCCTTGCGGGTTGCCGTCGTGCTGCGCGCCGCTGCGGCTTTCGCGCGGGTCGGTGCCGATTTGGTGGTGCGAGCCGCGGGAGTCTTGGAAGCCGGCCGGCTTGGCGCCTTGGTTGTCTTGCTGGTGCGGGAGGTCGGTGACTTGCCCGACAAGCTCTTGGCTGCCGCCGAACGCGCTGCAGGGCTTTTGGCCGTGCGCATGGTACGGGCGGCGCTGCTTCGACCGGTGCCAGAAGCGGCACGGCGGCCGCCGCCTTTCACCGCCATCGGGCGGGCTCTGCTGCGCTTCGTCTTGTTGTCGTCTTCGCTACTCATGGTGTTACCTTTCCCCTGGCATGACGGCTGCGATCTGAACGGCTGTGCTGTGAGAACTGCTTCGAAGACCCGCGAGGCGGCGTTCGGTATGTCGGCGCCTGGAATGTCGGGACAAACATCCGGTCCATCGTGCTTCCGCGACTCGCGACCCCGAAGCAATGATAAGTGAAGCTATTCCTCGCTCACTGCACGTCTGTCAATCAAAAGCAACCGTTACAGCAAAGTTCCGTCGCCGTTTCCTCGTCACAGCCACGTTCCCGCTTCCCGACAAGCCAGCGCGACCAGCCGTGCTGGCGGCACGGATGCAGTTCAGGCCGCGTGAGTCCGGGAGTCGGCTGCGACGGCAATGTTGTCGAGCAGCCGTACCGTGCCGAGCTGCGCAGCTGCGATCAGGCGTCCTCCAACAGCCGGCGTGTCGGTCGCGCGCAAAGTGAGTGCGTCGACCAATGCAAGGTAATCGACCTTGAAACCGCGCAGCTTCAGATCTTCGCGGGCGGCATCAAGAACCGCAGGCAGGAAGTCGCCTTCGGCGACGGCACGCGCTGCGCGCTGCAGGCCGCGATAGAGCGCCGGCGCACAAGCCCGTTGCGCCGCATCAAGGAAGCGGTTGCGCGATGACATCGCCAGCCCGTCGGGCTCACGCACCGTGGCCACAGCCTTGATCGCAACCGGGATGAACAAGGCTGCAACGATGCTGCGGATCACCTGAAGTTGCTGCCAGTCCTTTTCGCCGAAATAGATGCAGGCCGGTCCGACCTGCTGGAGCAGCTTGGTGACCACCGTCGCCACGCCGCTGAAATGCCCAGGGCGGGCATCCCCCTCCCATCCATTCGCCGGGCCCTCAAGATCGATGCGGACCGCATCGGTGTCTGGGTACATGGTCTCCGGGGAGGGCATCCAGACGAGTTCACAGCCCGCGTCACGCAACAAGGCGAGATCACGGTCATGGTCGCGCGGATAGCGCGAAAGGTCGTCGGCGTTGTTGAACTGAGTGGGGTTGACGAAGATGGACACCGCGGCGGGTCGTCCTTCGGCACGCGCCGCCTGAAGCAAGGCAAGGTGACCGGCATGCAGCGCCCCCATCGTGGGAACCAGCGCCAGCGCGGTTCCGATATCCTGCCGGGCGAGGGCGAGATCCTGCAGAGTACGGGCGATCAGCATGGCGGTCCTGCGGCCGGTTGCGGCGGTGGAGTGCTCTTCCCGGACAACAAACGCAAGACCGCGGTTGCCGGAGCTTGATTGCGCCCGCTACAGGATCGAACTACTCGGTCGTCCCGCAGGCGATGTCGCCGCCGGACGTTTCGGAGGCTAGGGCGATGCCGGTTCTTGACGAGGCCGCACGGGAACCTGCCGCACGGACCTGGCTGGCTCGGCAACACTTGCCGGCGCTTTCCCTGATGATGCTGCGTGGCGCCATCGGTCGCTGCCCTGTGTGCGGTCAGGGACGGTTGTTCGGCGGCTACATACGCGCGGTAGGGTCCTGCAGCGTGTGTGCAGCTCCGCTTGGGATGGTGCGTGCCGACGATGCGCCACCCTACTTCACCATTTTCATCACCGCGCACCTGATCATTGCCATGGTCGTGGTTTGCGGCCAGCGCACCAGCCTACCGGTCTGGTCGATGATCGCGTTGTTTCTGCCGCTGACCCTGGTGGTGGCGATGCTGTTGCTCCGGCCGATCAAGGGTGCCACCGTCGCGGTGGCGCTCAAGCTCGGGTTGATGGATGAGCACTGACGTCGCGCAGGCTGCCCCCTACGACATGACGCTCTGCCCGCGAGGCCGAGATCGCCCTGGAACCCTTCCGATCAAGGTGGGGGCATGCCATCGAACGACGCCCGAGAGGCCGCGCGCGAAGCAACGCTTGCAGGATGAATCCCCGAACGGGCATGAAAGCGCGGGTTCCTTCCTTCACCGGAACGGCTGAGAGGCGCGATGTCGAGCAGGACAAGCCATTGGGCAGCATTGATCGGCGTGCTGGCCACGTCCGTTCTGCCGGTCGGCTGCGCACCCGTTCCGACGCATTCAGGCAGTGGACCGACACCGGTCGCGCAGTACCGCAACACCCAGGGCCCGAGCGGTCCGGACGATCATGTGCCGGCGTTCGTGACGCGCAGCTTCGAGCCCTTCAGCCGCGCGGACACCATCGCGATCGCGATGCGCGAATGGCGTTTGTTCGGGGAGCCGGTGGACGACGACGATCCGGAACAGCGTCCAGACCCCTCCAGCGCCACCGTTAAGCCGGAACGTCTGCCTGGTTTATGGGAGCGCGTTGGCGAATACTGGTGGATCGGGCAGGATCCGTATGAGAACGAGGTCGCCTGGACCGGCAAACACGGCGACGACGAGCACCCGTTCGACTTCACCCATGACGGGCGTTATGCCTGGTCGGCGGCCTTTATTTCCTATGTCATGCGCGTCGCCGGCGCTGGAGCACGGTTTCCGTATTCGCCCAACCACGCGACCTACATCAACGCTGCCGCCTCGGGCATGGCACCCGTGCTACGCGCAGCCGATCCGGCACGGGTGGCGCCGATGCCGGGCGATCTGATCTGTGCCGGACGCGGCTCCAGCCGGGTCATTGCTTTTCATAACCTGCCGACCCGCGACCTGTTTCCGGCGCATTGCGGCCTGGTGATCTCGCGCCAGCCAAACCAGCTCAGCATCATCGGCGGCAACGTCGACGATGCCGTGGTGCTGACGCACGTTCCGATCGGTCCGACCGGTCTGCTTACGGATGCGACCGGGCTGCTCTACGACACGCGTTACTCCTGGTGCGTGGTGCTGCAGGTGCTCTATGACGCAGAGGCTGAGCCGGCGTTGGACGATTAGAGCTGATCCGCGGGGATCATTCTTGGGGCGACATTGGAGCAAGCGGGGTCCGGCATTCTACCGCTGCCGCCAGGGGAGCCCGCTCGCCTTCCAGCCGGCGGCGGCACCGCGATGGCCTTGGGCATCCGGCGGCCCTTCGAACCCGTCCGCGACGTTGAAGACGCTTCGGTAGCCGGCGGCTTGCGCCGCTTCGGCCGCGGCGAGGCTGCGGGCGCCGCTACGACACAGGAAATAGATGTCGTGCGCTTCGGTGAGGCCCGTTTCGCTGAGCTGTTGCAGGAAGCGCGGGTTGGCCGCTCCGCTCGGGAAGGACTGCCAGGCGATCAGCAGCACGCGCTTGTTCAGTCCGGCAAGCTCCGGCAGTCCGACATAGGTCCATTCCGCCTCGGTGCGCACATCGACCAGTTGCGCATGGGGGTTCTCGCTCAGTGCGTCCCATGCCTGCTGCGGGGCGACATCCTCGACCATCTGATATGCTCCTGATCTGATGCTGGCTGCGCGGCAAAGGTGGGGCTGGTTGCTTGAAAGCACAAACCCCGACCTTGCAGAGGCTTCGCCGCCATGCCGGGCAGAACGCTTGTTGCCTGGCAGATACGACCAGGAGGCAGGATCCGGCGGAGCTCTGCGCGGGTGTGGATCAGCCCCGCGCCTGGCGTTTGCGCCGAGGGGTCGTGTCGCCGAACAACAGCCACACCATCAGCACGCAGGCGGCGCCGGCGACAGCCAGCATCAGGAAGCTGAGCGAAACCGAACGGTCTGCGACGAAGCCCGCCAGTGTCGTGCTGAAGCTGGCGCCGATCCCCACCGCCAGACCGAAGAAGCCCATGCAGAGATTGAAGCGGCCGGTGCCACGGGTGAGATCCGCGGTGATCAGCGGCAGCATGACCTGGAAAGCGGCCGCACTCACCCCGTCCAGGAGCTGGAACAACATGATCAGCCATGGATTGCCGCTGGTCGCCAGCAGCAATCCGCGTATCGGCAGGGCGGCGAACCCGACCAGCATCACCGGGCGGCGTCCGATCGTCTCGGCGAGCCGACCCACATGCGGCGAGATCGCGGCCAGCATCAGCTGCGGACCGAGGATGCAGGCCGCGATGATGAGTTCCGCCTGCTGCTCCGCCGCCTTGGTGATCTCGCCTGCGGCCAGCGGCAGCATCGCCGCGTTGGAAAGAAAGAACAAAGCGGCGCACACCGCGAATGCGGCGAGCCTGCGGTCGCGCAACAGAACCAGTATGCTGTGCGAGCCTGCGCTGTCCGAGCCAGCTCCGTCCAGGCCGGGGCTCTGCGGTTCCTCGTCGCTGGGATCCGCCATCGAGGCGGCATCGGCAAGCGGGGTTCTCGGCCGCTCGATGGCGCGCAACGCGAACAGACCGGGGATCGCCAGCAATGCGCCGAGAAAGAAGGTGGCGCTGGCGGAGACCAGGTAGCCGACCCCGCCCATCAGCCCGGCTGCGATCGCGTTGCCGATCGAGGCGAAGCTTGCATTGCGTCCGAGCCGACGGCCGAGCTCGCCCGGCGCGGCACCTTCGGACATCTGCACTGCCACCAACGCCAGGGTGATCGCGGCGATGGCCGGGTTGAGCATGCAGCTCGCAAAGCCGTGCAGGACCTCCGCCGCCATCACCGGCAGGCGTTGCGGAAACAGCACGAGCAGCAAGCAGGACAGGATCACCGCGATGATCGCGATGAAAGCAGCGAAATGCTTGTTGGCCAGCGCGTCCACCGCGGCGCCGGCCGGCACCTGGCTTACCAGCGCAGTCACGGTGCCGGCGCTCAGCGCAAGACCGATCTCGCCCTGGGTCCAATGCTCCCCGGTGAGATAGACCGCGATGAACGGCCCGAACGCCGTTTGCAGGTTGGCCACGAAGAAGTTCAGCCAGTCCAAGCCTTGCTGGCTGTTCATCCGGAAAGGAACGAGACGCACCAGGTGGTCTCAGTCCGGGTTCAACGGGTCGGCTTGCGGTGCGGCAGTGTTGGTGAGTGGGCCCAGATCCTCGCCGAGATTCACACGGCTCGAGGCGAGCGAGGCCCTTGAAGCGGTAGGCTCGGTCGCATCCTGCACCACCGTTACCTCCCGAGCGCCGTTGAAAGCGGGCGCCGCCTTGACCTCAGCTTCGCTGAACGGGATCTGCAACGCATCGCCTGCCTTCTCTCCTGCCAAGGCGAAACGTTCCCAGGCGATCGCGATACGCCGGTTGCCCATCCCCATGAAGCCGCCGACATCGACCACCAGGGCAGCCGGCTGACCCTTGGGATCGATCAGCACGTCGATGACGTGGCCGATCATGTGCTTCTCGCGGCCGACCACGCTGCGATCGATCAGGCTGGCCAGCGTGAGCTTGATGGTCCGCAGCGAGGTGGCGTGCTGCCCTGCGTCGTTGGCGCCGGGACCCGGCTTGGGCGCTGCCTTGACGGGCGCGTGCGCGGCGGGCGCCGCATGCGGCCTCGCGGACGCGGGTGGCATTGCCGGCGTCGGGTTGCCCGTGGCGGCAGCGGCAGGGCTGCCAGCCGCCGGCTTGGAAAGCGGTATCGGACCGGAGGCGGCCGCCTCGGCGCCCGGCGCCGCATGCAAGCCCGCCAGCGGTGCGGCGCTCAGGATCAGGGCGAGAGTCCCCGGCCGGGGGGGAGGGCGGGGGGGGGGGTGGACGGGGGGGGGGCGGTAAACGCTTAAGCTTCCGGCGCGGCGGCCAACCGCGCCCGCTTGCGCTCGACGCCCCAGCGATAGCCCGACAGCGAGCCGTCGCCGCACAGCACGCGGT
>CAXUNX010000007.1:33802-43346 GCA_964252545.1 uncultured Acetobacteraceae bacterium
GCCGGGGGGGCGTCGGGAACATGGGGGCCTCCTGTTGGCGCAATCTTCCCTGGCCTGGGCGGTTGCGGCAAGCGGGCATCCAGGCGGCCGCTGTATCGTTGAGGAACACAACGCGGGGACGGGCATGTCGGAACTTCAATGCGCCATCGTGACCGGTGCCGCCCGGGGCATCGGGCGGGCCATCACGCTGCGGCTGCTGCGGGATGGCTGGCAGGTGTTCGCCGTTGACCGCGACAGCAGCGGCCTGGAAGTGCTCGGCGCGTCGGGCGCGGCGCAACACCGGCTTGAGACGATCATCGCCGACGTGGGCAGCGAGCCCGATCTGCAGGCGGCGCTTGGACGCGTGCGTGACCGGACCGACCGCCTGCACGGCCTGGTCTGCAATGCCGGCATCATGATCCGCAAGCCGCTCGAGGCGGTAAGCCTTGCGGAATGGAACCAGGTGCTCGGGGTCAACCTGACCGGCACCTTTCTGCTGACGCGAGATGCGGCACCGCTGCTTCGTGCGTCCGGGCGCGGCTGCATCGTCACGGTCGCCTCGACCCGCGCGCACATGTCCGAACCCGACACCGAAAGCTACGCCGCCTCCAAGGGCGGGCTGCTGGCGCTCACTCACGCGCTCAGCATCAGCCTGGGGCCACGGGTGCGCGCCAACTGCATCAGCCCAGGCTGGATCGATGTTGCGGGCGAGGCTCTAAGCGAGCAGGATCATGCCCAGCATCCCGCAGGACGGGTCGGCAGCCCGGAGGACATCGCCTCGCTCGCCGCGTGGCTGCTTGGTCCGGAAAGCCGGTTCGTTACGGGGGCGGAGTTCATCGTCGACGGCGGCATGACACGCAAGATGATCTATACCGAGGAGTGAGCCCGAGGATTGAGCCGGGCTCCCGCCGGATCAGCACGAAAAAAGCAACGGAGTGCAACGCCACCTACCGGCGCATCGGCCATCCGACTAGTGTAACGTTCCATGGAACTCCTCCCGCATATCCTGATCATCGATGATGACCGCGAAATCCGCGACTTGCTGGCGCGGTTCCTTGAGCGCAACCGGTTCCGGGTCACCGCGGCCCGTGACGGACGCGAAGCGCGGCGCGCCTGGAGCGCCGGCCACTACCAGCTCGTTGTGCTCGATCTGATGCTTCCCGGAGAAAGCGGGCTTGATGTCGCGCGGTGGCTGCGCAGCCAGGGCAACGTGCCGATCATCATGCTGACCGCGATGGGCGACGAGACCGACCGGATCATCGGACTGGAGCTGGGCGCCGACGATTACCTGCCCAAGCCGTTCAATCCCCGTGAGCTGCTGGCACGGATGCGCGCGGTGATGCGCCGCACCGCCGAGCAGGGAGAGCGCGCGCCCGAGAGCGAGAACCGGGTGTTGCGTTTCGCGGGTTGGATGCTGGACCAGACCAGGCGCCGCCTGCTCAATCCGGACGGCACCGAGGTGCCGCTCACCGGCGGCGAATACGAGCTTCTGGTCGCATTGCTGGACCGCGCCAATCGCGTGCTCACCCGCGACATGCTGCTTGATCTGCTGCGCGGTCGCCAGGCCGGTCCGTTTGACCGGGCGATCGACGTCGCCATCAGCAGGCTCCGCCGCAAGCTCGAGGATGACGGGCGCAACGCCCAGGTGATCAAGACGGTGCGCGGCGGCGGATACGTGCTGGCGGCCGATGTTGAGCGGGTCTAGGCCCGAAGCATCACGCTCCCGCGCCGATCGCGCCGGGTCGGGGATGCTCGGCTCCTGGCGGGTCGGGTTCTGGCCGCGCAGCCTCGCCGCACGTACCGCCCTGGTGCTGCTCGCGGGGCTTGGGGTCGTGCAGGCGGCCGGGCTGACCATACACGCGCTTGACCGGCTCAGCTCCGACCGCATCGAGGTCGAGCGCGAAACCGGAATGCGGATCGCTGGTATCTATCGCTCGGTTGCGGAGACCGACAGTCCGCAGCGCAATGCCGAGACAGCGCGGATGAGGCTCCCGGCCGGCTATCATCTCACCCTGACTCCCGGGCCGGATGTTGGCGTGCTCGGACTGCCGCCCTCGCCGGAGCAGCGGGCCATCCGCATGAACATGCAGATGCTGCCGGTGCCGGGACGAATCCGACCCAGCCAGGTGATCGTCGGCGGCAACCCGATGTCGCACCAGGTGCTGGTGTCGATGCACCTGCCCGACGAGCCGCGCTGGGTCAGCATCTCCGCGCGTATTCCTCGGCCGCGGCTGCTCGCATCGCCGACCTTCCCGATCGCCTTCACGCTAATGATCCTGGGCACTGGCGTGCTGACCAACTGGGCGGTGCGGCGCCTGGTCGATCCGGTGCGGACGCTGGCTGCGGCAGCGGAGGCGCTCGGCCGGGACGTCAACGCACCGCCTTTGCCGGAGGACGGGCCGCTGGAGGTTGCCACCGCCGCGATCGCGTTCAACACCATGGCGAGCCGCATCCGCCGCTTCGTCACCGACCGTACGCTGCTGCTGACCGCGATCGGCCACGACCTGCGCACGCCCATCACCCGATTGAAGCTGCGCTCCGAGTTCATCGAGGATGACGAGCTGCGGCGCAAATTCACCGCCGATCTCGATGAGCTGGAAGCGATGGTCTCGGCAACCCTGGCCTTCGGGCGTGACAGCGCCAATCGCGAGCCGCTGGTGAGGCTGGATCTCACGGCGTTGATGCGCACGATCATCGACGAGGCGATCGAGGGCCGCCCCGACATGGCGAACCAGATCGGCTTCGCGGTTGAGCCACCGCCCATCACCGTGCAGGCGCGATCGATGGCCCTGAAACGGGCCATGTCCAACCTGGTCAGCAACGCGGTCGCCTATGGCGGCAGCGCTCAGGTGACAATCAGGCCGCTGCTGGACGGCCATGTTGCGGTGGTGGTCGAGGACGAGGGCGGCGGCTTGCCGCCGGGCGATCTCGAGCGCGTGTTCGAGCCGTTCGTCCGGATCGAGACCAGCCGCAACCGCGAAACCGGGGGAACCGGGCTCGGTCTATCGATCGCCCGCAACATCATACGCGGGCATGGCGGCGACATCACGCTGGCCAACCGCCGGCCGCATGGCCTCAGGGCCACGGTGACGCTGCTGGCATAAGGACATGCCATTGCGGGCAGGCTTGGTGTCGCCAGCGCGCCCCGATCTCACTTTCGCTTGAACTCAGGCCCGTGCGGTGGCATTCGGGCGCGATGCTGCAAAGCCTCTATGCACGCGTCCTCGCCTTGTCCGCCAGCGAGCGCGCGCCGCTCTGGCTGGCTTTGGTCGCGTTTGCGGAAGGCAGCTTCTTTCCGTTGCCGCCCGACCTGCTGTTGATCCCGATGGTGCTGGCGCGGCCGCCGCGGGCCTGGCACCTGGCCCTGCTCTGCACCGTGGCAAGCGTTTGCGGCGGGGCGCTCGGCTGGCTGATCGGCTCGGAGCTGCTCAACCGGGTGGCGCTGCCGGTGGTGCATTTCTATCATTACGATGCTGCACTGCTTGCCCTGCAGCAGCGTTTCCGCGAGTACGGCGTTTGGGTCGTGCTGATCAAGGGGCTCACCCCGATCCCCTACAAGATCGTGGCGATCGCCAGCGGAGCCGCGCAGTTCAGCCTGCCGCTGTTTCTGCTTGCAAGCCTGGTGTCCCGCGGTTTCCGCTTCTTCCTGATCGCCGGCCTGCTGCGTCGTTTCGGCGCGCCCGTGCAGACCTTCATCGAGAAGCGCCTCACGCTGATCGCCTCGGTGGTGGCGGCGGCGATCGTCGGCGGCGTTCTGTTGCTTAGGTACGTTTAGCTGCAGGCGTGTTGTTGCGTGTGGCGAGGCGTTGGAAGTCCCCGAGGCGCCAGGCCCCGCTGAAATCCCGCCCGCCTCGCTTGCGTTCAGCCGCATGCAGCCGGGAGCTTCATCAGATGCCAAAACCTGTGGTGGTGATCACCGGAGCCGGTGCCGGGGTCGGGCGGGCCGCGGTGCGTGAATTCAGCAAACGTGGCTGCGACATCGGTCTGCTCGGCCGCAACCGGGAGCGCCTGGAGGCTGCGGCGCAGGAGGCGCGGGCGTTTGGCGTGCGCGCGGTCGTCGCCATCGCCGACGTCGCCTGCGCGGATGCGGTGGAAGAGGCGGCGGAGCGGATCGAGGCTGAGCTCGGAGCGATCACTGTTTGGGTCAACAACGCCATGGCGACGGTGTTCTCGCCGGCCGTCGAACTCACGGCAGCCGACATCCGGCGCGCCACCGAGGTGACCTATCTGGGGACCGTGCACGGAACGCTGGCGGCGCTGCGCCGGATGCGCCGGCGAGGCTCGGGCAGCATCGTCAATGTCGGCTCGGCCCTGGTGTATCGTTCCATCCCGTTGCAGGCCGCCTATTGCGGCGCCAAGGCGGCGATCCGCGGCTTCACCGACAGCCTGCGTTCGGAGATCATCCATGACGGCGACAACATCCACCTGACCATGGTGCACCTGCCGGCGGTCAACACGCCGCAGTTCTGCTGGGCACTGAACCGCACCGGCAAGCGGCCGCAACCGGTGCCTCCGATCTTTGAGCCCGAAATCGCCGCGCGCGCCATCGTGTTCGCAGCCTTTCATCGCCGACGCGAGCTGTGGCTCGGCTTCTCCACCGTGCTGGCGATCCTGGTCAACCGGATCGCCGCCGGCGGCGCCGACCGCTACCTGGCCACTGCCGGCTACTCCAAACAACTGAGCAAGCAAGCTGCCGATCCGGACGCGCCCTCCAACCTCTACGAGAGCGTGGCCGGCGACTACCAGGCGCACGGCCGCTTCGAGCACCGGTCGCGCAAGGTCACGGTGGCGCTGTTCAGCTCCCGCCACAAAGCGGCACTGGCAGCACTTGGAGTGAGCGTCGCGGTTGGCGCCTCGGCGCGGCGCATCCTGCAAGCACGGGGGCTGCCAACCGGACCGTAGCCGGCGGCATCAGCTCGGCTTGCGGTCCTCGTCCGAATGGGTATGCACCATGCCGAGATGCACGGTGAGCGCGCGAACCACCTTCTCCACCGCGGACGCCGGCAACACGAAGCCGACCGGTCCATAGGCAGGATGCTGGAAGGCGATCACCGAACCCTCGGTGAGGGCTTCCGGCTGCACCGCCCACTGGGTCTTGAACACCGGGGTGAACTGGGCGCCCTCGATCGGCGGCACCGGCTGGTTCTGCACCATGCGGCTGCGGGCCTGTCCAAGCCCATGGATAAGCTGGGTGATCTGGTCGAGATTCAGCGTGATCTCCCCGTCGAGCCCGCTTTCCGGCAGCAAGGTCAACGTGGCGCTGCGCACGTCGGCGCCGACCGAGACCCGCATGCGTGCACTCAACGAGGCCTCCCTGGCAGCCTGAACTGAACCATAGAGTAAGGTTGAACCGCTTGGTAGCGGAACCGTGAATGGAGCGTCGGCTTCAGGGTTGCGCCTGGTGCAGGCCGCCGGCCCACGCCCACCAATGCGCCGGCCACGTGCCCGAGCGATGCGCCTTTCGGGCGGTGGCGGGATCATCGAACAGGGCAAAGCAGGTCGCGCCCGACCCGCTCATCCGAGCAAGCCGGCAGCCGGGCAGCGCGCGCAGGGCCTCGAGCGACGCGTCGATGGGTGGACAAAGCCTGCGCGCGGGCGCCTCAAGATCGTTCGACAGGGTCGACAGCCAGCCGGCCAGGTCCGACGCGTCGGTCCAGCGGCGGGGCAGATCAACCGGCACGCTGAACCCGCCTCCAGCCGCCGCCGCTTCCGCACGCGCCCTGAAGACGGCCGGCGTGGAGACCGCCTCACGGCAATTAAGCAGCACCATGCCGAGTGCCGGCAGATCAGGCACCTGCTGCAGGATCTCGCCCACGCCCTGCATGCGGGCAGGCCGGCTGGCGAGGCAGACCGGCACGTCCGCGCCGAGACTTGCCGCCAAGACGTGCAGCAGCGGCTCGTCCACCCGATCGAGCCGCCAGAACCGGCGCAACAATCGAAGCGCGGCCGCCGCATCGGCCGAGCCGCCTCCGATCCCCGAGGCCACCGGCAGGTGTTTCTCAAGGCCCAGCGCGGCACCCGGCACCGACGCCCTCGGTGTTGATGCCTCCCCCATCAGGGCGCAGGCGGCGCGAAGCACCAGGTTCTCGCCCGCATCCTGCTGCAGCACGGAGGCAAACGGGCCCGTCACCGACAGCCGCAAGGCCGCGTCCGGCACGGCGGTGAGCACATCGGCCGCTTCCGCGAACACGGCGAGGCTGTCGAGAAGGTGATAGCCGTCGCTTCGCCGCCCGGTGACGTGCAGGAACAGGTTGATCTTGGCGCAGGCGAGCTCGCGCATCGGCTCGACGGGGATGCCGGAGGGCAGGCTGGAGGACATGCTCAGGGGTGCGGCACCGGCAGGGCATCGGCGGCCAGCACCGGGTCAGCGCCCGGATGCATCGAGATGCGCAGCGCGGTGCGGATGCGCGCCTCATCCTGCTTGCCCGGGTGCAGGATCAGCGCCCATCGCCACTGGTCGCGCGCCTCCACCTTGCGCCCGGCCGACCAGTAGGCAGCGCCGAGATGGTAGTTCACGGTGGGATCCTCGGGCATCTGCTCGGCGGCACGCTCGAGCTGCCGCACGGCGCCGGCGATGTCGTTCTGCCGGTAGAGGGCCCAGCCCAGACTGTCACGGATGGAGCCGTCTTCCGGCTTCGCGTCCAGCGCCCGCTCGATCATGATGCGGGCGCTGCCGAGGTCCTGTTTGCGCTCCAGCCAGCTGTAACCGAGATAATTCAGCAGGAAGGGCTGGTTTGGCGCCAGCTGCAGCGCATGCTGCAGGTCGGACTGGGCCTTCAACCATTGCTGGCCGCGGTCGAAGGCGGTGGCGCGCGAGAACAGGATCGGCCAGTCCTCGCTCTTGAGCGGCGACATCAGCCGGATCGCATGGTTGTAGGCGTCGATCGCAGCGGCATAGCGGCCTTCGTCCTGCAGCACGTCGCCAAGCGCCTGCGACGGCTCGGCACGGTCCGGAAACGCCTTGACCAGGCGTTCCAACGTGGCGCGCGCTTCGGCCTGTCGGCCGGCGGCGGCGGCGATGATCCCGGCGCGAAGTGCTGCCATCGGCGCCAAGGGGTCGGCAGGCGACACCCGGGCAAGTGTCGCCAGCGCCTGCTGCGGCGCCCCCGCCGCGGTCTGCAGGTCGGCCAGCAGCAGCCTGGCCGGCGCCAGGTCCGGCTGCAGGTCGAGTGCGAACCGCAACATGAAGCTTTCCGCCTCGCGGCCGCGCACCCCCTGCTGCTGGGTCAGCGAGGCGATGGTCAGGTAGCAGCGGGCCAACCCCTGAACGGGATTGGCCACCGGCACCCGGCTGACCTGCGAGTCCAGCGCGGCCTCGGAGATCGACAGCGTGGGCAGCGAGCGGATCAATGCGTGGATCAGTGCCCGGCCTTCCTCGGGCCGGCCGGCGCGGGCCAGGAAGCTCGCATAGGACTGCACCAACACCAGATCGGAGCCGGGATAAAGCGCCAGCGCCTGCTGATAGAGCTGCGCCGCCTGATCGCTGCGGCCGGCTTGATCGGCGATGATCGCGGCATGCAGGGCATAAACCCCGGCCACCGGATTGCTCTGGGCGAGCGAGCCCAGCGTGCTCAACGCGGCATCGGTCTGGCCCAGCCCCTGCTGCGACCAGGCAACCAGCAGCGGACGCAGCAGCGCGTTCAACGGCGAGTCGGCAACCTGGTTGAAGCTAGCCTGGGCGGCGTTCCAGTCGCCGCGGCGGGCTGCGGCATTGCCCAGCACGAGCGGCGCCAGGGGATTGGCGTCCATGCCGGAGGCGAGCTTCGCTGCCTCGGGACGCCCGGCCAGAGTGGCGAACAGGAACGCCTGGGCGCGGACGTTGCTGTTGTTGGGATCGGCCCTGACCACATCGAGCAGCCGGGCGGATGCCGTGTCGGAGTCGCCCAGAGCCCCTGCGACCGTGCCGCTGAGGTAATCGCCGAAGAGGGTCCCCGGCAATGGCGGCCTGTTGGAACGGGCGGTCGGCCGCGTGCCCGATCCGGACATGCTGCGAGCCTCCAGCGCAGATGCGGCGCCCGTGCCGACTGCCCAGATGATGGCCACGCCAGCTATGGCCGCCCTAGCGGGAAGCATCAGGTTTGCGAAAGGACTAAATGCCATGATCGACGCACGCTACCAGGGCGTCATGGCGGCGGCTATCCTGGCTTGAGATAGCCCAGGAGGAACTCCGTCATTGCGGGATCTCTCGGCCGCCGATGCGCTGGCATTGCTGCGCCTGCAGCTCGAATGGGGTGCAGACGAAGCGCTGGACGAGACGCCGCACAACCGTCTTGCGCCGCCGACGCCAGCCTACGCGGCAGCGATGCCAGCCTCCGCGGCAGCGATGCCCGCCGGCCGGCCGGCCGCCGGTGGCCAGGCATCGCAGGCCGAGGCGGTGGCAGCAGCCGCGGACAGCATTGATCATCTCAGAACCGCGCTGCTCGGCTTCGAAGGCTGCCCGCTGCGCGACACGGCGAGCCACACGCTGTTTGCCGAGGGTGATCCCACCAGCGGGCTGATGCTGATCGGCGAAGTGCCGGACGCCGACGAGGATCGCTCGGGCCGGCTGTTTGCCGGTGCTGCCGGAGTTCTGCTCGACCGCATGCTCGCCAGCATCGATCTGACCCGCGACAGGCTGCTGATCGCACCGCTGGTGCCCTGGCGTCCCCCCGGAGATCGCCGGGTGAACCCGGTTGAGATGGCGGCCTGCCTGCCGTTCCTGCGTCGGCTGGTCGTCCTTGCGCGCCCCAAGCGCCTGCTGCTGATGGGCGTCCGGCCGGCCCGGGCCATGCTCGATACCGAAAGCCCGCTGAACCGGTTGCGCGGACGCTGGCTCGAAGCGGCGGTGCCAGGATTGCCTGCCAGGCTGCCGGCCCTCGCCATGCGCCACCCCAGCCAGCTCCTCGCCAATCCAGCCTCGCGGCGGCAGGCCTGGCACGATCTTCTGCTGCTGTGCGTGACACTCGGGCGGGAGGCATCACAAGGCGGTGACACGCAGGCGCGATAGGCCTGGGTCAACCGCGTCTCCGGTGTCCCTGCATGGCAGCCGTGTCAATCGAGGATTGTTTTCAGGCGAGACGGTATCTAGGGCTCGCCGGTCATGCGAGGACCAGGCCGGCTTCATCCCCTCAATGCACCGAACCCTGCCGGAGCGCTCAAGCCGCCGAGAGTTCTGGCAGCCGCACTCGCCGCGCTCGCCATCCTGGCGGGGGCCGTTGGCGTTCCCGTGCTTGCCCGTGGACAGGGCCGGGCGTGGGAGCGGGCGCTGGAAGGATCGGAACCGGCTATCGAAGCCGCTTTCGCGATGCCACGATTTGCCACCTGGCGGGCGCAGGGTTTCGGCTGGCGCGACGATGGAGTCGGCACCGTCCGGCCAGATCCGACGGCGGACGCTGCCCGGCTGCGGCAGATCTTCGCCTGGCAGGCGGCAGACCGCTTCGATCTCGCCGCCCGCGCCACCGCCAGCTTGGGCGATCGCAGCCTGCTTGGCGATGTTCTGGCCGACCGCTCCCTCTCGACCTTGGCGCGGCCCGAGCAGCCGGACACGGCCGCGATCCGCCGGCTGCTGCAGCGGCTGACCCAGGCC
>CAXUNX010000008.1:0-39935 GCA_964252545.1 uncultured Acetobacteraceae bacterium
CGCCTGCGGCCGCTCGCCCCGCGGCGCCAAGAGCCGAGCCGCCAAGGGTCCAGACCCCCGCGACCGCCGCACCCAGGGCGCCGGCACCCCGGGTTGAAGCGCCCCGGGTTGAAGCGCCTAGGATGCAGGCACCGCGGATGCAGGCACCGCGTGTGGCGGCACCTCGGGTTGAGGCGCCTCGTCCCACCTTCCGGCCGCAGCCACCACCGCGGCTGGCACCACCCCAGTTTGCGCCTCGGCCGGCTCCCCGGGGGCCAGTTCCCATGGGACCAGCTCCCCTGCGGCCGGCCCGCCCGGCGCCGCATCCGCCGGCTCCGATTGCAGGGCGTCCCCCTCCGTAGCAAAGAGGGCACGTGCCGGCTGGCCGGCTTTCGGTGGAACAACAGAAGGGCGACGTGCAGGCCAGACGCCCTATTCGGCGGCGGCCCGCAGCACCGCGAGGCCGCCCTCGAGATCGGCGATAAGCTCGTCCGGATCCTCAAGGCCGATATGGAACCGGCAAGCGGCTCCTTCGAGACGACTCGAAGGCAACGTCCGCGTGATGGTCGGCTGGGTCGGCAGCGCCAGGCTCTCATAGCCGCCCCAGGACTCGCCGATCCCGAACAGGGCAAGCGCGTCGACCATCGCGTCAACCGCGCCGCTGTCGAACTCGGGACGGAACACCACACCGAACAGGCTGCTCGCGCCGCTGAAGTCGCGCAGCCAGAACTCGTGTCCTGGCGAGCCCGGGAACGCCGGGTGCAGCACGCGGGCGATCTCGTCGCGGCCGGCGAGCCATTGCGCGACGCTGAACGCGGAACGCGATTGCCGCTCCAGCCTCACGCCAAGCGTACGCAAACCGCGCAGCGTGAGCCAGCAATCATCCGGGCTGGCATACTGCCCGAGCTGGATCGCGGCATCGCGCAGCACGTGCCAGTCCTGGTCGTCGGCAACCGTCACCGCCCCGATCACCAGGTCGGCGTGACCGCCCGCATATTTCGTCAGGGCCTGGATCGAAACATCGGCGCCATGCGCGAAGGGCTGAAAGACGTGGAGGCCCCAGGTGTTGTCGACCAGCAGCTTGGCACCGAAATCGTGCGCCACCCGCGCCAGCATCGGCACGTCCTGCACCTCGAAGCTGTGGCTGCCGGGGCTTTCTGCGAACACCACCTGGGTGTTCGGCCGCATCAGCGCGCGCAACCCGGCTTCAGGAACCAGCGGGTCATAGAAGCTGGCCTCGATTCCCATCCGGCGCAGCATGGTGCCGCAGAAGCGACGGGTGGGTCCGTAGACGCAGTCGGGCACCAGGCAATGTCCGCCGGCGCCCAGGAAGGCGAGCAGCGGCGTGGTGACCGCAGCCAGTCCGGACGAGACGACCTGGCTATGCGTGCCGCCCTCGATCTCGGCGATCATCGCCTCGAGCTGGAACTGCGTCGGCGTGCCGCAGGCGCCATAGGTGAGTTCATGGCCATAGCGCAGGCTGCCGCGCTCACGCAGTGCCTGCAGGCTCGGGAACAGCACGGTCGAACCGCGCGACACAGGCGGGTTGATGAAGCCGGAGTCCGGCCCGTGCGCGGCGTCGCCGCCGGCATGGCGGGCGCTGCGCACCAGCCGGGTCGAAAGCGCGGTCCAGCTGGCGCCGATCCGAGCCCCGTCGACCGGACGATCGATCCGGCTCATGCCGACGGATCGATCCGTGGAAGTTCCGGATGGCTGGCCCACTCGCTCCAGGAGCCGTCAAACAAAGCCCCTGGGGGATAACCGGCGACGCTGAGCCCCAGCGACAGCACCGAGGCGGTCAGCCCGGAGCCACACGTGGTCACCACCGGCAGGCTGCCGTCGATGCCAGACTCGGCGAAGCGGGCCCGCAGCGCCCCCACCGGCAGCATGCGCTTGTCCGCGTCGAGCAGCTCGGTGAACGGCAGGCTCGCACTCCCTGGGATGTGGCCACCGGGCAGATGCGGCCGCGGTTCCGGGGCGCGTCCCTCGAAGCGTGCCCGGCTGCGCGCGTCGATCACCACCGCCCTCCTGGCGCCGGCGGCGATCGCGATCACGTCGCCCAGTCCGGCGAGGCGTTCTGCCCGCAGCCTCGGCGTGAACAGGTGGGGCGCAGCCGGAGGTTCCACCTCGCCCTGCTCGAGCGGCAGGGCCGCGGCCTGCCAGGCCGGCAATCCGCCATCGAGAACCTGCACGCGATCATGGCCGAACAGGCCGAGCAGCCACCAGCCGCGCGCCGCCGAGACCAGCCCGGATTGATCATAGAACACCACATGGCTGTCGTTGCCGACGCCAAGCCCGGTCAAGAGGCGGGCAAACCGGCCCTGGCTCGGCACCATGTGGGGCAGGCTGGTTTCCGGATCGGAAAACAGCTCGATGTCGAAGCGCTGCGCTGCCGGGATGTGGGCGGCAAGGAACCGCTCAACCGGATCGAAATCCTCCCCAGGCAGCAGGGCGGTCGCGTCCAGCACGACCAGGTCGTTCTTGCCGAGCAGACGGTGGAGCGCGTGCGGCGTGACCAGCGGCGTCATGAATTTGATCGGGATGCCCGGGCAGTGAGACGCGATTCGCCGAGGCGGATCGTGTCTCCTAACAGATCACTGCGCGGCGCATCCGACAAGCAGTTCGCGAACCCGGCGTGCCGCCGCGGCCCCTTTCAGGCTATCGCGCCACATCGTCTCGGCGACACGCTGGTGCGACGTCACCGCCTCGGGCGCACCGGTCACCAGGGCGACGCCATTGGCGTTGATGCAACTGGTGTCGCTGCGGAACGGATTGATGATCAAGGTTGCGCGGTCGCGCTGACGCAACAAGGTGCAGTTGGTGGTGGGTTCGCCGCCGGGGATCAGGCTGAACTGCAGCCCCATCGGCTCGGTTTCGAGCATGAGGGCGATGCTCTCCACCTCGGCGGTGGCCATTCTTCGGCAGAGCACCCGCAGCGCCGGGCTCAAGGGCAGGCTGTCGGCCACGCCATGCTCGAGGAAGCGTTGCAGGATCGGCTCGGAAATCATGGTGATCAGGTTCGGGCGACGCATCTGATACGAGCGCTTGCGTGCGCTCATGATGCCGAGCACCTGTTCGGAAAGCGCCTTGATGGTCGGCGCGTCGGCGCCCGCCTGTTCAGCGGTCTCCGCGAACACCTGTGCCAGCAGCCCATCATAGCTCTCGGAGGTGACCAGGTAGCAGAGCGGCTCGCCGATCTGCAGCAGCTGGTCGGCGGTTTCCTCCAACTGGCGCATGCGTTCGAAGAAGCCGATGGTCCGGCTGTAGTACTCGACGCCGATGCCGAGCAGGGAGAGCGGCGAGATCTTGAGCAGCTCGGCGAGGCGCTGAACCGTGTCCAGCTTGATGACCTCGCCCTTTTCATACCGGTAGAGAGCCGCCCGGGATACTCCGAGGCGTGCTGCGATCTCCTCCGCACGCATCCCGGACTCGAGGCGATAAGCCCTTAACTGCTGACCAATCTCATTCAGGCGCATGGTCTCTTCCTTGCCTGTCCAGGGGCACGTTAGGCTGTTGTCGAAAAACCTGGATCAGTCGCTTCAAACTCTGCAACCACATCAAAATAACGTTAAAACTCTTGGTCTGTCCATCACGATCATGGGTCCGATCGGTTTTAAATGCGCGCTGATCCAATAAGCCGGTGCAACGACCACGCCGCGGCGCGGTCCTGAGGGTCTGATGACCCCGGCCCGGGCTTGTCGGATCAGCCAGCGGCGCGGAAGGTGCGTATGCCAGAGCGAATCATGATGGGTCTGCTGCTGGGGGGCGTCGCCACCGGCTGCATTATCGTTCTTTACCCGTTCTTTTCCGCCCTGCTCTGGGCAGCCATCCTCACTTTCACCACGTGGCCGGTCTACAAGCACCTGGCGCAACGGTCCGGCCCATACACCGCCGCTGCCCTGATGATGCTGCTGACCGCGCTGATCGTGGTGCTGCCGCTGGCGCTGGTGACCTCTGCCGGCGTCGCCGACGCGCCACGCATCATCCATGGCCTCGAGGCGGTGTTCGCGATGCATCTGCCCGCACCGCCGCACTGGGTCGAGAGCACGCCGCTGATCGGCCATCAGGTGGCGCAGACCTGGACCAAATGGTCGGCCGACCTGTCTGCAGCGGGTGCTGCGATCCAGCCCTATTTCGGCGACATCGCCTCGCGGGCGTTGAACCTGCTTGTGCAGATCGCAAGCGGCCTGCTGCAGCTGGTGCTTGCCTTGTTTATCGCCTTCTTCTTCTGGGTCGGGGGCGAGTCGCTCGGCATGCACGTCACCGCCATCATCCGCCGCATCGCCGGCTCCTATGCCGACCGGCTGCTCGGCGTCACTGGCAGCACGGTGCGCGGCACGGTGTACGGGATCCTCGGCACGGCGCTGGTGCAGGGCATCCTGACCGGGATCGGCTTCACCATCGCCCACGTGCCGAGCCCGGTGCTGTTCGGCGGCATCGCCGCGTTCTTTGCGGTGCTGCCGATCGGGGCGCCGCTGGTGTGGGTGCCGGCTGCGATCTGGCTGGCGCTCACCCACCATCTGGCCTGGGGCATCGTGCTCGCGATCTACGGGGTGGTTGCGATCTCGGGCGCGGATCACGTCATCCGGCCGGTGTTCATCGCGCGCGGCGCCCAGCTGCCCTATCTGCTGACGGTGCTGGGGGTGCTGGGCGGCGTGCTGGCGTTCGGGGGGCTTGGCATCTTCCTCGGACCGGTGCTGCTCGGGGTCGGCTACACCCTGGCTGTCGAGTTCGCGGCCACCGGACGCAACAAGAACGCGCTGGCGATGGAGGACGCCGCGTGAGGATCGTCAGCTGGAACCTGCTGCGACGCACCGGCGCCTCCATCGAGGATGTGATCCGGCTGATCGAGAGCGAGCGTCCGGATCTGCTGCTGATGCAGGAGGCGACACGCGAGATCGATCTGCTTCCGTCCCGGCTCAGCGGCCATTATTCCCGCTCGCCGCTGCCTGGCCGTATCCACGGCGTCGCCTGCTGGAGCCCGCGGCCGTTCCTCAGCCCGCCCCTGGTCTGGCCGCTGCAACCTGGTGCGCTGGTTCGACGGGTCTGCCAGGTGATCGATTGCGGGGCGTTTGCGGTGGCCAACGTGCATCTCTCACACGGACAGATGCTCAACCGCAGGCAGCTTCGGATGATTGCGAAGCGGCTTCCGGCTCGCGGCGCGGTGCTGGGCGACTATAATCTCGTGGGACCCGCGTTGCTTCCGGGCTTTCGCGACGTCGGGCCGCGCGAGGCCACGCACCGGATGGCGGACATGGTCGGAGTGCGGCTCGACCGCTGCCTGGTGCGTGGCCTGGAATGCCGCCACGCCGCGGTGCTGCCGCACCACTCGTCGGATCATCATCCGATCCGAGTCGAACTGCGTGTCTGATGCCGCCGAGCCTGGGCACTGACCTGTTGGGTGTAGGGGGAGTTGCACAGCGGGCGCAGGCATCCGGGGGTGAGCCTATTGCAGGCTTGGCAGCAAGCGAGAAGCCCAGGTGCCGCACCACCCGCGACAGGCGGGCCGGATGGAACAACTTGTTTCCCAGCGCGCCTCCGCTTGCCGGCACAACTCGGCCAGCATCCAGCCGGGTAGGCCGCTGCACTCGCGCTCCGGGCTGGGCAGGATCAGCGCGGCCTGCGACCGGGCGGCGAATGGTCGCCCAGGCCGGCGGCTACACTTATCCTTCGAATATGGTCCGGATGCGCGTATTCATCGCGGGCAAACGCGTGTCGCCTGCTGGTGGGAGGTCCGATGGGCCGAATTGGTTCTCGGATCCTGGCGATTCTGCTGTTCATCTCGCAGCCGGCCAGGGCGGCCGGCGATACCGACTGGAGCTCTGCGACCCTGGCCGATTTGGCCGCCGCACGGGCGGCGATCCTGGCCAACCATCCCGGCCCGGTCGATCCGCTGCAGCCCGGCTTCGTTTCGGCAATGGACCATCGACGAGAGGACCTGCTTCCCCTGGCCCGCGCCGCGCACGACGAGGCTGATTGGCAGCGCGTCCTCCAGGATTTCGCCAACGGCTTCGCCGATGTCCACGTCGGCATCCGTTTCACCCCGACGCCGCCGGCGGCCTGGCCAGGCTTCCTGTCCCGCACCGATCGTCTCGGCGCGCCCACCCGCGTCGTGCTGTCCGCCGATCCATCGACCGACCCGCATCCGGGCGACATACTGCTCGGCTGCGACGGTCGGCCCGCTGATGGCTTGCTGGCGGAGCGGGTGTTGCGCCCGCTGCTCAACCCGGCCCTGCAGCAGCGTCTGCCCGTGGTCTCGCCCGCCTTGTTCACGGCCGATGCGGACGATCCCTTGGACCAGCCCGTCTCCTGCCGCTTCCGCGACCCCGCCGGAGCGGAGCATACCGTACCGCTCCATTGGCGCCCAATCGGCCGGTCCGACCTCGACACCTGTCTCGCGGAGGCGAGCGGCATTCCAATCCCGCCGCTCGGCCTCCGCCGCGTCGGCGACGTTTGGTTCGTGTCGATCCCGTCCTTCACCTGGGAAAACGCCGATGGCGCCCGCATGCAGGCGTTCCTGGTCAGCCTGCGCCGTGCCGCGCCGATCCTGCATGCCGCCCGCCACGTGGTGATCGACCTGCGTGGCAACCATGGCGGCAACAGCGCATGGGGCGAAGCCGTCGCAGCGGCATTGTGGGGCCAGCCCGCGGTGGATGCCGCCGAAGCCACCGAGGACGGGACGGTGGCGTGGCGTCCGTCGCCCGGCAACGAAGGAAATCTGCGCCGTGACGCTGCATCCGTGCGGCAGGGCGGCCTCGCTGCTCAAGCGGCCAGCATCGGCGCCCTGGCCAACCGCATGGCGCAGGCACGCGCGGCACGCCATGCGCTGCTCGACGTGCCCGACCGGCCCCAGCACCGAGGCACCTTGCCCCCGGCGGCGTCGCCCTTCGCCATTCCGGTGCTGGTGCTGACCGAGCCGCGCAACATCAGCGCCTGCCTGGACTTCCTCGACCTCCTGGCCCTGCTCCCCGGCACCGAGCGCATCGGGCTGACAACCGGCGCCGACACCCTGAACATGGATATCGGCGAGGCGCCGCTGCCGAGCGGACGGGCGAGCCTGCTCTACCCGATGAAGGTGTATCGCAACCGCGCCCGCGGCGCGAACGTCGCATACCGGCCGGCGATCGTCTGGCCCGGCGGCGCGATGACCGAGGACGCCGTCGCACGATGGATCGACACCTTCCCTATCCGCTCGGCGAAATGATGCCTGACCGGGTGAGGCCGAACATCGGCGACGACCCCGGCCTTCTTCACACCCCCGGCCTTCTTCACACCACAGGCCGCCAGTCCCACCGTGGTCCAGGGACCCGCCGTGGTTGCAGGGGCGGGTTTGCCAGAATGGAACAGGCTGCTCAGCATGGAACAGGCTGCTCAGCACTGGCCGCGCTGTGCCGGCAAGCGGAGGCGCGCTGGGAAACAAGTTGTTCCATCCGGCCCGCCTGTCGCGGGTGGTGCGGCACCTGGGCTTCTCGCTTGCTGCCAAGCCTGCAATAGGCTCACCCCCGGACGCCTGCGCCCGCTGTGCAACTCCTCCTACATCCAACAGGTCAATGCCCAGGCTCGGCGGTATGATTACAGGTAGGGCAGCAGCAGCCGGGCCGCGGAGTCTCGGAGCCGCACCGGAAAGCGCCGTGCCGCCAGCCGCGCCGTCTCGAAGCGGGCATGGCGATGCGCCAGCATGAAGCTGTCAAGTTCCTCGGCAAGCCGGCTGTCATGCACCTCGACGTTCAACTCGAAGTTGAGCCGCAGGCTGCGCACATCCTGGTTGGCGCTGCCGATCAGCGACCATGCCCGGTCCACCACCATCAGCTTGGAATGGTTGAAGGGCGGGTTCGAGAGCCAGATCCGCACCCCGGCATCAAGCAGCGGCACGTTGTTCGGCGTCCGCGCCCAGTCGATCAGCCGGTGGTTGCTTTCGCGCGGCAGCACCAGGTCGATGTCGACGCCGCGCATCGCCGCCATCGCCAGCACCGTCAGCAGGCGCTCGTCGGGCAGGAAATACGGGGTCATGATCCGTACCGACCGACGCGCCAGGGCAACCCCCTGCATCACCGCGAATTCGATCTTCTCCAGATCGGTATCCGGCCCCGAGGTGACCACCCGGCAGAACGCCTCGCCCGACTCGCCCAGCGGCGCGTCAGGATAGAACACCGAGCGATCAAGATCCTCGCCGGTCGTGAACGACCAATCCTTGGCAAAGGCGTCGGTAAGCTGGTCGACGATCGGGCCGGCCAGCCGGAAATGCGTATCGGAGACCGGGTGTCGGGGCCGCGCCCGAAGCATGTTCTCGACGGCGATGTTCAGGCCGCCGGTGAACCCGACGCCGCCGTCGACGACCAGGATCTTCTTGTGGGTGCGCAGGTTGAGGAACGGCATCCGCCAGGGCAGCGTGGAGTGCATGAAGCGTGCAACCGGCACCTTCTGGGCGGACAGGCGGTGGGCCACGCCGCAGCGGAAATAGCCGCTGCCGATCCCGTCCACCAGGACACGCACGGCGACGCCCCTCGCCTGGGCGGCGATGATCGACTCGACGAAGCGGGCGCCGACGCGATCGTCACGGAAGATGTAGGAGCTCAGCAGCAGGCTGCGCTGGGCTGCGTCGATCGCCTCCAGCATGGAGGGATAGGCATTGTCGCCATCATGCAGGCAGTGCACCGCGTTGCCCCTGAGCAGCGGACGGTCGGTCAAGGTGGCGATCGCGGCCACCAGCGGTTCGAGATGGCCTTGCAGCCTCGGCGTCGTGGCGCTGACGTCACGACTGCTGCTCCAGGGCCGCTGGCTGCTCAATCGCTTCGCCAGCCGCCGCACCCGATTGATGCCGAGTGTCACGTAGAGAAAGGTCCCGAACACGGGAGCCAGCCAGGCGAGGCCGATCCAGCCGATGGCCGCCCCGATCTCGCGCTTGGTCCGAAGCGCGTGCAGAGTCACCCCGACCGCCAGGATCAGGCGCACCGGGAGCAGCAGGTCCGAGCCGGCCAGCGCGAGATCATGCATGGGCTTCAGTTCAGCGCGCGGCCGCTAACCGTCGGGTAACCAATTGCCGCCATTGTCGCGGCAGGGCTCGGGGGAGGCTTCAGGGTGGTCATGCGGCGGACGATGGCCGAGCATCGCGGGCACGGCCACAAACTTGCCTAGCCGGTCCGGTTTATCCGCGCCGTGTGTGTCGGCCCCGCCACGCACAAAACGATCACGCAACGGCAGCGTCGCGCAGCGACTCGGGATGGGCGCCGAGGACCGCGTCTGCCGGACGCTCGAGCGTGAGGGCTGGACCGTGTTGTATCGGCGGGTGCGGACTGGTCTGGGCGAGATCGACATCGTCGCCAGCCTGCCCGCAGCAGCGCTGATCGCGTTTATCGAGGTCAAGGCGCGCCCGAAACTGCGCGAGGCTGCGGCCGCGCTCACCTCGGCACAGCGCGCCAGGCTGTTGGCCGCCGCCGGCATCCTGCTGGGGCGTCATCCGGAATGGTCGGACCACAGCCTGCGCTTTGATCTAGTGGTGCTCGACAATGCAGGCCGGATGCACCGGCTCGCCGACGCCTTCAGGATCGGCGATGACGGCTGAAGGAGACGTCGGCCTGGTCAGCGTCGGCTGGAATGCACGCCCACGGAGTAAACGTGCGCGGCCTTCCAGGAGGCGTGCATCCGGCGGCTGATCGAGCCGAATCGATGCACCCGGCGCACGGCCATGATCTGGCGATAGATTGGGCGGTATTGGGGGCGATAGATCGGGCGATACACCGGTTCCGCGGTCAGCGCATCGAATGTCAGCTTGCCGGCTTCGGTGTCGGTCAGGACATGTTGCGCCCGCGCCTCGGCGGCGAACACGCCCGATCCGACCACCACAGCTGCCAACATCAATCGCAACGACACGGCCGGCCTCCATGTTTCCGTGCCTGAAGCACTACGACATGCCAAGACCGCGCGTAAAGCACTGAAACGTCGGGCTGCTGACCGCCGCCGCCG
This sequence comes from uncultured Acetobacteraceae bacterium, assembly GCA_964252545.1. Taxonomy (GTDB): domain Bacteria; phylum Pseudomonadota; class Alphaproteobacteria; order Acetobacterales; family Acetobacteraceae; genus Lichenicoccus. The sequence continues at coordinate 9,943 of CAXUNX010000008.1, forward strand.
ATCAGGCCTGGCTGTGCGCAGGCTGGATGCCGTGCTCGGACAACAGCGACTCCAGCTCTCCGGACTGGTACATCTCGGTCACGATGTCGCAGCCGCCGACCAGCTCGCCCTTCACATAGAGCTGCGGGATCGTCGGCCAGTTGGAGTATGCCTTGATGCCCTCCCGGAGCTCGGGATCCTCGAGCACGTTGGCGGTCTGGAACGGCACGCCCATATGCGAAAGGATCTGCACCACACGGGCCGAGAAGCCGCATTGCGGGAACATGGCGTCCCCCTTCATGTAGAGCATCACCGGATTGGCTTCGATCTCGCCGCGGATGCGCGTGAACACGGTGTCGGACATCGGTTGGGTTCCTTCTGGGTTTCAGGGAGCGTTGGTTTGCAGCGCCAGCGCATGCAGCTTGCCGCCCATATGGCCCTGCAGCGCCGCATAGACCATCTGGTGCTGTTGCAGCCTGGAGCGGCCACGGAACGATTCACTCACCACCTTGCAGGCATAATGATCGCCGTCGCCGGCAAGATCCTCGATGCTGACGGTGGCATCAGGCAGCGCCGTCCTGATCAGGGTCTCGATCTCGCCTGCGGCCATCGGCATGCTGCGGTTTCCTTAGCGATCCATGAGGTCCGGAAAGAAACGCGAATGCGCTGTTTCCAGGCGCGGCAGGGATATTGTGGCGCCGCTGGGCAAAGTCAAACCGGCATCCAGGCCGGCCGGGTTCGCCTGTCCGATCCGTCGCGCCGGGATGCCGGCGCGACGGGCGGCCGCGAGCAGCGCATCGGCATCGGCCACGGCGACCAAGTAGCGGTTCTGGTCCTCGCCGAACCAGAAGCCGTGCGGCGGCATGCCTGACTGCGGAACATCGAGCGTGCACCCGGTGCGCCCGGCCATCACCATCTCGGCGATGCCGACCAGCAAGCCACCATCCGACAGGTCGTGACAGGCGGCGACCTGTCCCGAGGCGATCTGGGCGCGGACGAAGTCGCCATGGCTGCGTTCGGCCGAAAGGTCGACCGGCGGCGGCGGCCCAGCTTCCCGGCCGAGGATCTCGCGCAGCCAGAGGCTCTGGCCGAGATGGCCGCGGGTTTCGCCGATCAGCAGCAGCTCGAGGCCGGGCGCCAGCGCGATCCCCACCGCCCCGGCCGCGTCGTCCAGGACGCCAAGCCCGCCGATCGCAGGCGTAGGCAGGATCGCCCTCGTGCTGCCATCGGCGGCCCGGGTCTCGTTGTAGAGCGACACGTTGCCGCTCACCACCGGGAAGTCGAGCGCCAAGCAGGCCTCGGCCATTCCGGCGATGGAGTCGGCGAACTGACCCATCACCTCCGGCCTCTCGGGATTGCCGTAGTTCAGGTTGTCGGTGATGGCGAGCGGGCGCGCGCCGGTCGCGGTGAGGTTCCGCCATGCCTCGGCCACCGCCTGGGCGCCTCCGGCCCTGGGGTCGGCGGCGACGTAGCGCGGCGTGCAGTCCGTGGTCAGGGCGAGGCCGATGCGACTACCCTCGACCCGGACGATGGCGGCGTCGGCCGCACCCGGCCTGCGCACGGTCTGGCCGCCGACGGTGCTGTCGTACTGGTCCCACACCCAGGCGCGCGAAGCCCCGTCGGGCGAGCCGAGCAGGCGGATCAGCGCCTCCTCGATACCGACCGGATCGGGCACCGGACCGAGCGGCGCATGCTTCGCGGTCGGCGCGGTCGGCCGATGGTAGAGCGGCGCCTGCTCGGCGAGCGGGCCGAGTGGGATGTCCGCCTCCACGCGGTTCTGGTGGCGGACGACGATGTGGCCGGTTTCGGTGAGGTGACCCACCACCGCGAAATCCAGCTCCCATTTGTTGAAGATCGCCTGCGCCTGGCCGGTGCGGTCGGGCCGCAGCACCATCAGCATGCGCTCCTGGCTTTCCGACAGCATCATCTCGTAGGCGGTCATGCCGGTCTCGCGCTGCGGCACGTCGTCGAGCACGAGCGCGATGCCGACGCCGCCCTTGCCCGCCATCTCGACCGCCGACGAGGTGAGGCCGGCAGCCCCCATATCCTGGATCGCCACGATCGCGTCGGTCGCCATCAGCTCGAGGCAGGCCTCGATCAGCAGCTTCTCGGTGAACGGATCGCCGACCTGGACGGTGGGGCGCTTGGCCTCCGCGTCGGCCGCGAACTCGGCCGATGCCATGGTGGCGCCATGGATGCCGTCGCGGCCGGTCGGGGAGCCGACATAGACCACCGGGTTGCCGACCCCTGCGGCCGCGGACAGGAAGATGCGGTCCTGCCGGGCGATCCCCACGGTCATCGCGTTGACCAGCGGATTGCCGTCATAGCTGGGATGGAAGTTGATCTCGCCGCCGACGGTCGGCACCCCGACGCAATTGCCGTAGCCGCCGATGCCGCGCACCACCCCGTCGATGATCCGCCGCGTGCCGGGGCTGGCCGGATCGCCGAAACGCAGCGCGTTCAGGTTGGCGACCGGACGCGCACCCATGGTGAACACGTCGCGCAGGATGCCGCCCACCCCGGTGGCAGCCCCCTGGTAGGGCTCGATGAACGAAGGATGGTTGTGGCTCTCCATCTTGAAGATGGCGGCCAAGCCCTCGCCGATATCGACCACCCCCGCATTCTCGCCGGGACCGTGGATGACCCATGGCGCCGTGGTCGGCAGCGTGCGCAGCCAGACGCGCGAGGATTTATAGGAGCAGTGCTCGGACCACATCACCGAGAAGATGCCGAGCTCGGTCAGGCTCGGCGTGCGACCCATGATGGACAGCGCCCGGTCATATTCCTCGCCGGTGAGGCCGAATTCCCGGGCAAGGCCAGGATCGACCGTTCTCATGCCGCAAGCGCATCCACCAGGGAGTCGAACAGCGGCTTGCCGTCGACGCCTCCGGTGGCCAGGTCAACTAGATCCTCCGGGTGCGGCATCAATCCCAGCATGCGGAAATTCTCGCTGGCGATCCCGGCGATGTTGCGGGCGCTGCCGTTGGGGTTGGTGTCGGCCGCCACCCGGCCAGCCGCATCGGCGTAGCGGAACATCACCCTGCCCTCCCCCTCCAGTCGATCAAGGGTCGCGGGATCCGCGGTGTAGTTTCCGTCGCCGTGCGCGAGCGGCGCGCGGAACACCTCTCCCCGGCGCCAGCGACCGGTAAAGCCGGAGTGCTCCTGTTCCACCCGCAGGTGGCAGTCATGCGACAGGAAGCGCAGCCCGGCATTGCGCAGCAAGGCGCCTGGCAGCAGGCCGGCTTCTGTCAGGATCTGGAAGCCGTTGCACACGCCGAGCACATGGCCGCCCTTCGCGGCGAAGGCGCGTATTGCGGGCATGATCGGCGAGTGCGCCGCCATCGCCCCGCAGCGCAGGTAGTCGCCATGGCTGAAGCCGCCTGGCAGCACCACCAGATCGAGCGGCGGCAGCACCGTGTCGCGATGCCACAGCATCAGCGGAGCGACTCCGGTCGATCCCTTCAGCGCGAGAACCATGTCGCGCTCCCGGTTGGTGCCGGGAAACACCACGATGCCGGCGCGCATGCCGATCAGCCGACGCCTGCCTGCGTCATTGCCCGTTGGCCGAACCGTTGCAGGGATAGGAATCGTGCAGCGCCTGGTAGACGACCTCGCCGACCTGGTTGCGCAACCGGTCCTGGTGGCCGGCGATCCAGGACACCACGATGTTGCGCATCGCCGCTCCCGAGGCGGTGCGCGGCACGCAGATGCCCGCCTGGATCTGCGCCTGGTTCTGGCCGCCCGGGAGCTTCTGCATCAGCGCGAAGCTGTCCGCCATTCCGGTGATATAGGCGTCGCAGATCGGCTGGCCACCATTGCGGGGCGTGCTGCAGAACTGCATGAAGCGCCCGGCCGGCATCGGCGAGACGCGCTGCGCGCGCGCCGGATCCGTCAACAACGAGGCGGCGCCGCATGCGGCCAGAAGCAGAAGGGCGGTTCTCGTGGTCATGGCAGCACCTCCACGCTGAACGTTTCAATCACCGCGTTCGCCAGCAGCCGGTGGGCCATGGCCTCGGCACTGGAACGCGCTTTGCCGGCGTCGGTCTCGCCCAGCTCGAGCTCAATGACGCGGCCGGCGCGCACGTCGCCCACCTCCCCGAAGCCCAGCACGTGCAGCGCGTGCCCGATCGCCCGACCTTGCGGATCAAGCACGCCGTCCTTGAGCATGACGGTGACGCGCGCCTTCACTGCATCACCTCCGGACCCTTCATGTCGTTGTTGCCCGCCTCGGGCAGGATTCCGAGCCTGCGGGCAACCTCCTGATAGGCCTCCTCGACGCGGCCGAGGTCGCGGCGGAACCGGTCCTTGTCGAGCTTCTCGCTGGTCTTGCTGTCCCACAGCCGGCAGTTATCCGGGCTGATCTCATCGGCAAGCACCAGCCGCATATCCTCGTTTTCCCAGAAGCGGCCGAACTCCAGCTTGAAGTCGATCAGGGTGATGCCGACGCCGAGAAACAGGCCGGACAGGAAGTCGTTGATGCGCAAGGCGAGTGCGACCATGTCGTCCATGTCCGCCGTGGAGGCCCAACCGAAGGCGGTGATATGCTCCTCGGCGACCATTGGATCGCCCAGGCTGTCGTTCTTGTAGTAGTACTCGATGATCGAGCGCGGCAGCCGGGTTCCTTCCGGAATGCCAAGCCGCTTCGAAAGGCTGCCTGCGGCGACGTTGCGCACCACCACCTCGAGCGGGATGATCTCCACCTCGCGGATTAGCTGCTCGCGCATGTTCAGCCGCCGCACGAAGTGCGTGGGCACGCCGATATCGTGCAGGCGAAGCATGAGGTGCTCGCTGATGCGGTTGTTCAGGACGCCCTTGCCGGTGATGATGCCCTTCTTGGCGCCGTTGCCGGCGGTGGCGTCATCCTTGAAATATTGAACAAGCGTGCCCGGCTCGGGTCCCTCGAACAGGATCTTGGCTTTGCCCTCGTAAAGCTGTCTGCGGCGGGCCATGCTCATCCTTCAATCGAACGCAGCACTTCCGGGATGGCGCGCGGTGCGGGGTATAGCACCCCCCTCAGGTGAAGGCGACCGGCTTAAACGGAGCGCGATCCGGCGGGCCGGGGGCAAACAGCCAGTTCGGGGCGGCATCCAGGTCCGAAGGAACCCCGAGCAGCGAGGAGTTGCTGGTGCCGAAGCCGCTGCGCGGCGGGATGTTGAGCTCGCTTCCCGCCGGAAGCGAGCGGTCGGACAGCAGGGTGATCCAGCTCTTCCAGTCCGGAGGTTCCGGCGTGGGAGCCGATTTGAAGCGCGGCAGGTGACGCGCGATGCGCGGGATCTTCATGTCGTCGGGCCCGGCGGTGGCGATCATGTGGACGCCCGGCTCGAGCGGGGTGACCTCGGCATGGCCGTAGCCGAGGCCGCACAGATAGAACGCATGGCTGCGATCGGCGACGAGCATGTTGAACGAGCGGAGCGTGCCGGCATCGAGTGCGGCGATCGCCGCGGCCGCCGCCTCGGCGGTGTCGTGATCGAGCCCCACCAGAGGCAGATCGCCGCGGGAGCGCTTACCGGGCGCCGGACCAAGGCTGCCGACGCGGTTCAGGACGGCGGCGGCAACGCCATGGTCGTTGACGGCAAGCCAGCTGCCGCCGCCCAACCCGTCACGGCCACCGACGCAGCCAGGATGGTCCGGCCAATAGCGCGCAGGCGGCTGCCACGGCCGATCGAGTCGCTCATCCCGGTTGGCTGCGATCAGCAGCGGCCAGGGATGGGTGGGATTGGTGGAAACAATGACGGTGCACACAACAAATCTTATATTGGGTGTGGGGTGCCACGGCAAAGCCCGGGAGGCGGCCTATAGCCGAAATTTGCGGCAGTGCGTCAGATTTTCGCAGGACCGGCTTCGCCGAACACCCGCCGATAGCTGTTGTCGAGCGCCTGCAGATGACGCTGCGGATCCATGGCCTCATCCAGGATGGCGGCGTCGATGCGGTCTGCGACCTCCGGATCGGAGTCGAGGTTTTCGCGGAAGCTCCTGAAGTCGGCGCGGCCAAGACGCGACCAGGTGGCCATGGCGTTGCGCTGCACGATCCGGTAGGCGTCCTCGCGCAGGATGCCGGCGCGGGTGAGCGCCAGCAGGATCTCCCCACTATGCACGACGCCGCCCAGGCTTTCGAGGTTGGCGAGCATCCGTTCCGGGTAGACCACCAGCTGGTCCACCAGGCCTGCGAGCCGCACCAGGGCGAAATCCAGCCCGATCGTCGCGTCGGGAGCGATGTTGCGCTCCACCGAGGAATGGCTGATGTCGCGCTCGTGCCAGAGGGCGACGTTCTCCAGCGCCGGCACCGCGTGGCTGCGCACCAGCCGGGCAAGCCCGGTCAGGTTCTCGCTCAGCACCGGATTGCGCTTGTGCGGCATCGCCGAGGAGCCCTTCTGGCCGGCGTGGAAGAACTCCTCCGCCTCGCGCACCTCGGAACGCTGCAGGTGGCGCACCTCCACCGCCAGCCGCTCGACGCTGCTCGCCACCACCGCCAGCGTGCAGAAGAACGCGGCATGCCGGTCGCGCGGGATAACCTGGGTCGAGACCGGCTCCGGCTGCAGGCCGAGCCGCTCGGCCACGAACGCCTCGATGGCAGGCGAGACGTGGGCGAAGGTGCCGACCGCGCCGGAGATGGCGCAGGTGGCGATCTCGGCGCGGGCGGCGACGAGGCGCGCCCGGTTGCGGGCGAACTCGGCGTGATGGCCGGCAAGCTTGAGGCCGAAGCTGGTCGGCTCGGCGTGGATCGCATGGCTGCGGCCGATGGTCAGCGTGAACTTATGCTCGAACGCGCGCCGCTTCAGCGCTTCCAGCACGCAGTCGACGTCCTCGATCAGCAGGTCGGCGGCCTGGGTGAGCTGGACCGCGAGGCAGCTGTCGAGCACGTCGCTGCTGGTCAGGCCGAGATGCACGTAGCGGCTGTCGGGGCCGATCTTCTCGGCAAGCCAGGTCAGAAAGGCGATCACGTCGTGGCGGGTCTCGGTCTCGATGGCATCGATGCGGGCGAGATCCGCATCCGAGAAGCCGGCCAGCGCCGCATCGCCACGCTCGCGGATCAGCTGCGCCGCCTGCACCGGAACGCTGCCGGCGTGCGACATGGCCTCGGTCGCCAGCGCCTCGATCTCGAACCAGATCCGGTAGCGGTTGGCAGGCGCCCAGATGGCGGCCATGACGGGACGGGTATAACGCGGAACCATGCGCCCTCCAGCGTAGCGGGATCGAGCCGGCCGATGCCGATCAGCCGGCGCTCCTCCTAGAGCATTACGGCGCCGCGTCACAGGCCTGTCGAACGGAGCATCGATGCCGGTTTCTTCCCACCTCGCCGCCCAATCGCTTGAGCTGGTCCAGGTGCTGCTGATCGACCTGACCCTGGCCGGCGACAATGCGGTGGTGGTGGGGCTTGCGGTGATCAACCTGCCCAGGCGGGAACGCCGCATCGCCCTGCTATTCGGCGTGGCGGCGGCGACGGTGATCCGGTTGATGCTGGCCACGGTGGCGCTGCGGCTGCTGGCGATCGTGGGCCTGACGCTGGCAGGCGGGCTGCTGCTGTTGTGGGTGTGCTGGCGCATGGTCCGCGAGCTGCGCAGCAGAGGCGGCTCTCGCGTGCCGGGCGGCTCGCAGCAAAGCCTCGCGGCACCCGGAGACATGCGCCGGGCAATGCTGCGGATCGTGCTGGCCGACCTTTCCATGAGCCTCGACAACATCCTCGCCGTGGCAGGTGCCGCCGGACAGCATCTCTGGGTGCTGGTCTGCGGTCTCACGGTGTCGGTGCTGCTGATGGGTGCCGCCGCCTCGCTGGTCGCACGCCTGCTGGAACGGTTCCGCTGGATCGCCTGGCTCGGCCTGCTGATCGTGACGGCGGTGGCTTGCCAGCTGATCCTCAGGGGCAGCCACCAGGTGCTGGCGCACAGCGCGAGCCTTCCTCCGCTTGGCCGCACGCTGCGCTGGTTTGGCGGCGGCTTCCGCTAGGGACGTGCGAAACTCCGCAGCGCAGGTGTGCGGAGGTGGCCTATGCCGGAGCGGTTCCCGGGCGGTTTGACGGGTTTGGCCGGCAGCGACAGCGTGCCGATGACGATCCGGGCGGAGATCGGCCATATGAGCCTGGAGGAGGCGATCGCCTCGGGTTTGTTCGACAACCCGGATGAGCCCGGGATGGTGCGGATCCCGGTGACGATCCACCTGGCGCTCACCCCGGAGCTGCTGGAAGCGATGCAGCCGGGGCAGGCGCAGGACGAGCGATCCCCCTGACGCCTGGCGCAGAACCGCTGAGCGCGTGCTTCAAGGGGGAGCGTCGGACGGCAGCACGAGCCGGCTCGATCAGGCCGTCGCCGACACCAGACACCTCGCGATCGCGTGATCGAAAGGCCGCATTTCGTTACGGTATCGTTAGAGACACGCTAAAGTCAATGCCGCCGGGGAGGAGAGGCGGATGCAAAGAGGCAGGGTGTGGAGAGGCGAGGTTCGGCTGGGGGCTGCGGCCATAGCGACAGGGGCGACAGTTCGGAACAACGCAGAGCGCAACAGGAGGCATCATGAAGGCTGACCTTCTTGATGTATTTGCGGTGCGCTCAAACCCGCTTCGCTGGCAGCAGCCGGAGATCGTCGCCAAGGAGTGGGTCGAGCACATGCTCGACAGCGGCGTCCGGCTGCACCTGGTGGAGGTCCAGTATGGCGAGCGGCCCTTCCTCTATGCCGATATCGCCCACGTCAACCATATCGGCCTGCGCGCGCGCACCTGGTGCTGGTCCAAAGAAAATGCGCTCAACATCGGCATCTCGCGCGTTCCGGACGCACGCTACATCGCGACCTCCGACAGCGACATCTTCCATCGCCGCGCTTCCTGGGCCGCCGAGACCGTGCAGGCGCTGCAGCACTACGATGTGGTGCAGCCCTGGTCGGATGCCTATGATCTGGGTCCCAACGACGAGCACATCCAGCATCACGTCTCGTTCTGCAGGCAGTACCTGAACGGGCAGCCGGTGGCGCCGCGCGGTCCGAAATGGTGGAAGTTCTCGGGCGGCCCGTATGACTATCCGCATTCGGGCTATGTCTGGGCCTGGACCCGCCAGGCGCTGGACTGGCTCGGCGGCCTGTTCGAGGTGGGCGGCATGGGCTCGGGCGACCACCATATGGCGCTTGCCCTGGCGGGACAGGGCACCTCGTCGCTGCCCGGCGGCTGCTCGGCTCCCTACCGGGAGCACGTCATGCGCTGGCAGGCGCGGGCGCTGGCACATATCAACGGCAATATCGGCTATGTGCCCGGCACCATCGAGCATCGTTTCCACGGCCGCAAAGCCGACCGCGGCTATCTGAGCCGCTGGGACATGTTCATCCGCCACGGCTTTGATCCGGAGACCGACCTGAAGCGCAACACCTTCGGCGTGTTCGAATGGACCGGGAACAAGCCCGATCTGCGCCGCGAGTTCGATCTCTACCTGCGCAGCCGCAACGAGGACGTCAACGTCCTCTAGCCCGGCGCCCCGGAGCCTGCCAGGCCGGGTTCCGCCCCCGGGTCTGGCACGCTCCCTGGCACGCTCCCTGGCACTCTACTCACCGACCGCGGCGGCGCCGGGGTGCCTGCGGTCGATGCCGCCATAGAAGCGGTCGCCATCCACCGGGGCTGCGCCAAGCGCCGGCGCCCCCACGAGAATGCCCTGTGCCGATCCCCAGGGATCGTGCTGCTTGAAAGCATAGCCCTCGCCGTCCAGCGTCTTGAGGGTTGCGTCAGGGAGAGCGCCCGGCTCGATCCACACCACAGGCGGCGTCCACTGCTCATGGATCCGCCCGTCATCGATGGCCTGCTGGATGGTATGGCGGTAGTCAACCACGCCGAGGATCGCCGAAAGGGTGATGGTCGGGATCAGCGATCCCCCCGGCGAGCCGATCACCATCACCGCGCGTCCGCGCCGCGACAGGATGGTCGGCGACATCGAGGAAAGCGGGGTCTTGCCGGGTTCAACGGCGTTCGCCTTGCTGCCGACGATCCCGAACATGTTCGGCGCTCCGGGCTTGGTGGAGAAATCGTCCATCTCGTCGTTGAGCGTGACACCCGTGCCATCCGCCACCACCTGTGCGCCGAACCAGCCATTCAGCGTGTAGGTGACCGACACCGCGCGGCCCTGCTTGTCGATGATCGAGAAGTGCGTGGTCTCCGCTTTCTCCTGCTGCTGCTCGATGGGCGGCATGTCCGCGGAAGCCAGCGCACGGGTGGCGGGCGTGACCTGCCGCACTGCCGCGGCATAGGCCATGCTGGTCAGCCGCGCCACCGGGTCATGGACGAAGGCGGGATCGCCCAGGTCCTGCCGGTCGGCATAGGCGCGGCGCATCGCCTCGATCTCATGCTGCACGGCAGCGGCACTGTGGAAGCCCAGCGCTCGCATGTCGTAGCCGGACAGGATGTTCAGCATCTCGCACAAAGCCACGCCGCCGCCTGAGGGGGGCGGCGCGGTATCAACATGCAGGCCGCGATAGGTGCAGCTCACCGGCTTGAGGATGCGCACCTTGTAGGCCGCGAAATCGCGCAACGACAGGATGCCGCCATCCTTGGTGCTCGAATCCACGATCGCCTGCGCGACCGGCCCCGCATAGAACGCCGCAGCCCCGTGCCGGCTGATCGCCTCAAGCGTTCGGGCGAGATCCGCCTGTACCAGCCGGTCGCCGACCTGCCATGGCGTGCCGTCCGGACGCAGGAAGATCCGGGCTGCGGCCGGATCGGCCTTGAAGCCGTCGGTGCTGGTGTGCAGCAGGGCCGCGTCTCCCGCCTGCAGAACGAAGCCGTCCCGGGCAAGCGCGATCGCCGGCGCCATCACCGTCGCGCGCGGCAGCGTGCCGAAGCGGCGCAGCACGGTCTCCATGCCAGCAACGGTGCCAGGCACTCCAACCGCCTTCCAGCCATGCAGGGACAATCCCTTGACCACGTTGCCGTGGGCGTCCTGGAACATCGTCTCGCTCGCAGCCAGCGGGGCATGCTCGCGGAAATCGATGAAGCTCGCATGGCCGTCGGGCTGCAGCAGCGTCATGAAGCCGCCGCCGCCGATATTGCCGGCGGCCGGGTAGACCACGGCGAGCGCATAGGCGACCGCAACCGCGGCGTCGGCCGCGTTGCCGCCCACCATCAGGATCCGGGCCCCGATTTCGGACGCCAGCGACTGCGCGGTCACCACCATGCCGTGCCGGGCGCCAACCGGTGCGGCCGGATCGGCCGCCTGCACGGCGCCGGCCACTGCCAGCGGGGCAGCGGCACGCACCGCCGGGCCCAAGCACAGGAGGCCCGAGCACAGGAGGCCCGAGCACAAGAGGCTGGCGACGGAACCCGCCACCGGCACGCGGCAGCGCCTGCCCCGGTTGCGGGCGCGATACGACCTACTGGTCAGGGACCGTGCTGATAAGGCGGCTTGTGCAGGCCCGCGGGCGAGAGGGTGAAAATTTCGCATCCGTCCTCCGTGACGCCGATCATGTGCTCGAACTGAGCAGACAGGCTGCGGTCACGGGTCACCGCTGTCCAGCCATCGTCAAGGATCTTCACGTCGGGACGTCCGGCGTTCACCATGGGCTCGATCGTGAAGAACATGCCGGGGGCGAGCACCGTGCCCTGCCCGGGCTTGCCGAAATGCAGGATGTTCGGCGCCTCGTGGAAGCGCTGGCCGATGCCGTGGCCGCAGAAATCGCGCACCACCGAGAGCCGTTGCGCCTCGACATAACTCTGGATCGCGTGGCCGAGGTCGCCCAGCGTCCGGCCCGGCCGCACGCTCGCCAGGCCGCGCTGCAGCGCCTCGAAGGTCACGTCGATCAGCACCGCGGCGCGGCGGGGGATCGGGTCCACCGCGTACATGCGGCTGCTGTCGCCGAACCAGCCATCGAGCTTGGAGGTCACGTCGATGTTGAGGATGTCGCCTTCCTGCAGCCTCCGCTCCCCGGGGATGCCGTGGCAGACAACATGGTTGATCGAGATGCAGCAGGATTTCGGATAGCCGCGATAGCCCAGTGTCGCGGGCTCGGCGCCGTGATCGTGGGTGAATTCGTGGATCAGCCGGTCGAGTTCGCCGGTGGTGACTCCGCACCGCACGTGCGGCGCGATCATGTCCAGTGTCAGCGCCGCAAGGCGCCCGGCGGCGCGCATTCCCTCGAAATGCTCCAGCGGATGCAGGATGATGTGCCTTCCATCCGTTTCCCCGTCCATCGGCACACCCCACCCGTCATTCAATCGGAACCCCGACGAAAATGAGCGGACACCCCACCTAAAGCAAGGCTGTCGTACGGAAAGCCGCGCGGACTGGGGATCGCCGCGGCGTCAGGCGTCCTGCTGCGGGCCGGCCATGGTGTCGAGGCGGGTCATCCGCAGACGCAGCATGTGGTGGCCATGCGCCACCACGCGGCGCAGTCGGGCGCCGCCGAAATGCAGCAGCCGGCCATGGTGGCCGGTGGCGAAGCGCGCGAAGGTGAGATGCAGCCCGGCAAGGCGGCTGCGCACCCCATGCCGGAGATGGTGTCGGCCGTGCCAGACCGGCCTTGCGGGGGCCTGTTCCGAGACCAGCGTCATCGGTGTCCGGCTGCGGCGGGGCGCCGGATGCACCATCACCGGCACGCCCTCGGCCTGGAAGCCGGCATCGAGGATGTTGGTCATCATCGCCGAGCGCTGCGGATTAGTGCGGGCGCCAAGCACCACCCCGATCAGCCGCACGTTGCCGCGCACCGCGGAGGACACCAGGTTGTGCCCGGCATCCACCGTGTAGCCGGTCTTGAGCCCGTCCGCGCCAGGATAGCTGCGCAGCATCGGATCGTGGTTGCCGATATAGCGGCCATGGAACATGAACGCCGGCACGGCGAAATAATGGTACTGGTCCGGGAAGTCGCGGATCAGGTGCCGGGCCAGCAGCGCGAAGTCGCGCGCGGTCGAGACCTGGCCGGGATCGGGCAGCCCGGAAGCGTTGCGGAAGGTGGAGTTGCTCATGCCGAGTGAGCGCGCCTGCTGCGTCATCATCTGGGCGAAACGCTGCTCGCCGCCGCCGATCAGCTCGCCCAGGGCGCAAGCGGCATCGTTGGCGGACTTGGTGACCAGGGCAAGGATCGCCTGCTCCACCGTCAGGTAGGTGCCGGGCACCAGCCCGAGCTTGGAGGGCTCCATGGACGCGGCATGCAGGGAAACCGGCACCGCCTGATCAAGCGCCAGCTGGTTGTCGCGCAATGCCTGGAACGCCAGATACAGCGTCATCAGCTTGGTCAGGCTGGCCGGGTAGCGCTGGAGATCGGGGTTGTACTGCTGCAGCACCTGGCCGGTGCCGGCGTCCATCACGAAGGAACTCACCTGGCCGACATACTGGGCCCGGGCGGGCCGGCTCGCCGCCGCGACGGCGCAAGCCGCGGCCACAACAAGAAATGCCGCGAACGGCCGCCCGCCGGTTGCACTCGCCCTGTTCGCGGACATCCCGATCCCCTTACGCGAGACACAACAGGCACCAGGCCCGCGTGCCGTGCTGACGCTTCCGTTCCGACGCCGTCCCAAGCCTCCCGGAGTCGGGTGCTCGCTTTGGCGTGATCGAGCGACCGTAATGGGTTGCAAGCCGGGGCGTCCAGTTGATTCTCTTCCAATCTTAAGGACTTGGTTGCAGTTTTGAGCGCAAAGGACGTTGTTTTGGAACTGTCCGCGCCGGTGCTCGACGCTTCCATGCCATGCCGAGGCTGCCGTATGATGGTGAGCATGCCGATCTCGCCACCGCCACCGCGCCCGCCTGCGCACGCCGATCTCGGCCCGCAGCCGTTTGCCGGCGGCCATTGCATTCCTCGACCCGCCCCCCATGTCGGCGCGACGATGAGCGATGCAACCAAGTCTGGCCCGACCGGACCGGCAAACCCCAAGGGTCCCGATCGGCCGCAAGGTCCATCCGGCCCGGGCGGCGGCGGGGACGACAATCCCAACATCGGCGTGGTGGTCAAGACCCGGCCCCGCACCCGCAAGCCGGCCATGTACAAGGTCCTCATGCTCAACGACGACTACACTCCGATGGAGTTCGTCGTGCATGTGCTCGAGCGCTTCTTCCAGAAGAACCGCGACGAGGCAACCCGGATCATGCTGCACGTGCACAAGCGCGGCGTCGGCGTGTGCGGCGTGTTCACCTATGAGGTGGCCGAAACCAAGGTCACCCAGGTGATGGATCTGGCGCGCCAGAACCAGCACCCGCTGCAATGCACGATCGAGAAAGACTGATGCTCCTTCTCACATCGTCGGGTGCTTCCCATATCGCGTGAGGCGACCCGCTGCGGGTCGCGTTTTCTCTGGCCTTCCTCGTCAAACCCTTCAAGAATGTCGTCCGGGCTGGCTCCTGGACCATCCATTGGAAGGGACGCGGCCAGGCCCGATCGGAAGGAGCGTCATCATGTTGTCTCGGAACCTTGAACAGACGCTCCATCGTGCTCTGTCGCTGGCCGGCGAACGCAGACACGAATATGCGACGCTCGAACATCTGTTGCTCGGACTGGTTGATGATGGCGACGCCGCCACCGTGCTTCGGGCCTGCGGTGTTGATCTCGACAAGATCCGCGCCGACCTGACGGAGTTCCTGGACAAGGACTTGGCCGGACTGGCGTCCGACCGGGCGAGCGAGCCCAAGCCGACCGCCGCGTTCCAGCGGGTGGTCCAGCGCGCGGCCATCCATGTGCAATCCTCCGGACGCGACGAGGTCACCGGCGCCAACGTGCTGGTGGCGCTGTTCTCCGAGCGCGAAAGCCATGCCGTCTACTTCCTGCAGTTGCAGGACATGACCCGGCTGGATGCGGTCAACTTCATCTCGCACGGCATCGCCAAGGCGCCTGGCCGCTCGGCGCAACGTCCGGTAACCGGGGCCGCCAACAACGAGAACCCGGAGCACGAGCGTGAGGAGCGTGGTCGCGCCGGCAAGAACCAGGACGGGCTTTCCGCCTATTGCGTCAATCTCAACAAGAAGGCCCAGGCCGGCAAGATCGACCCGCTGATCGGGCGCGATCAGGAGATCGAGCGCACGATCCAGATCCTGTGCCGCCGCACCAAGAACAACCCGCTCTATGTCGGTGATCCGGGAGTGGGCAAGACCGCGATCGCCGAGGGTCTCGCCAAGCGCATCGTCGAGGGCGACGTGCCCGAGGTGCTGGCCAAGTCCACCATCTACGCGCTCGACATGGGAGCATTGCTGGCCGGAACCCGCTACCGGGGCGATTTCGAGGAGCGGCTGAAGGCGGTGGTGACCGAGCTCGAGAACAACCCGGGCGGCATCCTGTTCATCGACGAGATCCATACCGTGATCGGCGCCGGCGCCACATCGGGCGGCGCGATGGATGCCTCGAACCTGCTCAAGCCGGCGCTTGCCCAGGGCACACTGCGCTGCATCGGCTCGACCACCTACAAGGAATTCCGCAACTATTTCGAGAAGGACCGCGCGCTGGTCCGGCGCTTCCAGAAGATCGACGTCAACGAGCCGTCGCTGGAGGATGCGGTCAAGATCCTGCGCGGCCTGAAGACCAACTACGAGAAGCACCACAAGGTGCGCTACACCGAGGAGGCGATCCGCGCTTCGGTGGAGCTCGCCGCGAAATACATCCACGACCGCAAGCTGCCGGACAAGGCGATCGACGTGATCGACGAGGTGGGTGCCTCGCGCATGCTGCTGCCGGAGAACAAGCGCCGCAAGACCGTGACGCTGCGCGACGTCGAGGAGATCGTCGCCAAGATCGCCCGGATCCCGCCCAAGAGCGTCAGCGCCGACGACAAGGAGACGCTGCGTTCGCTGGAGCGCGATCTCAAGGCGATGGTGTTCGGCCAGGACCGCGCCATCGAGGCGCTGGCGGCGGCGATCAAGCTGTCCAGGGCCGGATTGCGCGATGCCGAGAAGCCGATCGGCAACTACCTGTTCTCGGGTCCGACCGGCGTCGGCAAGACCGAGGTGGCCAAGCAGCTCGCCTCCACGCTCGGGATCGAGCTGATCCGGTTCGACATGTCGGAATACATGGAGCGGCACAGCATCTCGCGCCTGATCGGGGCACCGCCGGGCTATGTCGGCTTCGACCAGGGTGGCCTGCTGACCGACGCGATCGACCAGCATCCGCATGCGGTGCTGCTGCTCGACGAGATCGAGAAGGCCCACCAGGATCTGTACAACATCCTGCTGCAGGTGATGGACCACGGCAAGCTGACCGACCATAACGGCAAGACGGTGGATTTCCGCAACGTTATCCTGATCATGACCACCAACGCGGGCGCGGCCGATCTCACCCGCGAGGCGATCGGCTTCGGTCGCGACAGCCGGTCGGGCGAGGACGAGGAAGCCATCAAGCGGATGTTCACGCCGGAGTTCCGCAACCGGCTCGACGCGATCATCCCGTTCGCCGGCCTCACCCCCGAGATCGTGGCGCAGGTGGTGGAAAAGTTCGTGCTGCAGCTCGAGGCTCAGCTCGCCGATCGCAACGTCACCATCGAGCTGTCCTCGGCAGCCAAGGAGTGGCTGGCCGAACGCGGCTATGACCGGCTGTATGGCGCGCGTCCCCTGGCCCGCGTCATCCAAGAGCACATCAAAAAGCCGCTCGCGGAGGAACTGCTGTTCGGCCGTCTGGTCAAGGGCGGCTCTGTCAAGGTCAGCCTGCGGGACGGCAAGCTTGCCTTCGACTACGTGGAAGCGGCGGGGGCATCCGCACCCAGCGAGAGCGACGGCGATGAGGGCGGCGCCGAGCGGGAAGCCGAAGCCGCCAGCTAAATCAGGCGACCGGCCGATGGCCTGGGACCCCATCAGGGTTCCAGGCCGCGCGGATCAATCGTCGCGCTCGAGTGCTGAGCGTGCAGCCGCCAGGCTGGCCTTGCTTTCCGGCTCCGGTGGCTTCAGCGACAGCCGCTCCAGTGAATCGATCATCGCCTCCATGACCACCAGGTGGGCGAACCATTTGTGGTCGGCCGGCACCACGAACCAGGGTGCCTCGGGAGCTGCGGTTTCGCTGATGGTCTCCTCGTAGGCCTGCTGGTACTGGTCCCAGCGGGCCCGTTCCTTGAGGTCGGCTGCGGAGAATTTCCACAGCTTGGCGGGATCGTCGAGGCGGGCGAGCAGGCGCTTGCGCTGCTCCTGCTTGGAGATGTGCAGGAAGAACTTGAGCGGCAGGATGCCCTGCCGCGCGATGTAGCGCTCGAAATTGCGGATGTCCTTGTAGCGGTGCTTCCAGAAGCTACCGCCCCTGAGCGCCTCCGGCAGCTTCTGCGCGTCCAGCACCTCGGCATGCACGCGCGTCACCAGCACCTCCTCATAGTGGCTCCGATTGAAGATGCCGATACTGCCGCGCCCCGGCAGCGCCGCGTGGATGCGCCACAGGAAATCGTGCGACAATTCCACCGGTCCCGGCTGCTTGAACGAGGTGACGTGCACGCCCTGCGGGTTCACGCCCGACATGACGTGCCGGATGGTGCCGTCCTTGCCGCCGGCGTCCATCGCCTGAAACACCGCAAGCAGCGCCCAGCGTGCATCGGCATAGAGCTCGCGCTGCAGTTTGGCGAGGCGTTCCACCCCCTCCGCCAGCAAGCCTGCGGCATCCTTCTCCGCCACTCCGCTGATCTCCGCCGGGTCATGGCTCGACAGGCGGAACCCGCTGCCCTTGCTGACGCGGTAGCGATCAACCAGCGCTCTGCGCGCCCCGGATTTCACCCGCTCAGCTCTGCACGCGCTTGATCTGCAGCGCGCTCGGAGCCTGGCAGGTGGGCATCAGCTCGATCCGGTTGACGTTCACGTGCTTCGGCAGGCCGACCACCCAGGCGACGCTTTCGGCGATGTCCTCGGAGCTCAGCGGCGTCGTGCCCTCGTACACCTTCGCAGCCTTGGCATCGTCGCCGCCGAACCGCACCGAGCTGAACTCACTGCCGCCGACCAGGCCGGGCTCGATGTTGGTGATCCGGACATTGCGGCCCACCAGGTCGGCCTTCAGGTTGAGCGCCAGCTGGAGCACGAAGGCCTTTGTGGCGCCGTAGACGTTGCCGCCCGGATAGGCATAGTCGCCGGCGATGCTGCCGATGGTGACGACGTGGCCGTGGTCGCGCTCCACCATGCCCGGGAGCAGCGCGCGCACGGTCTGCATCAATCCCACCACGTTGGTTGACACCATCTGCTCCCAATCAGACAGCCTCGCCTCCTGGGCAGGCCCAAGGCCGAGTGCCAGCCCGGCATTGGCGACCAGAACATCAACCTGCCGCCAGCCCTCGGGCAGGCTGCCCGGCAAGGCCTCGATCGCCGCCGCATGGTTCATGTCGAGCACGAACGGCAGCAGGGCCGGCCCGAGTTCCTGCGCCAGGGCCTGGAGCCGGTCCTGCCTGCGGGCGGTGGCGATCACCCGGTGACCGTCGCGCACGAAGCGTTGCGCGATCGCGCGGCCGAAGCCGGAGCTCGCTCCGGTGACCAGTACGGTCATGCCCATGGCATGGATCTCCCTTGTTCGCGGCAGCGCCTGAGGATGTGCCTAGCGCTGCGGTTGTGCCAATCGCCTTTCAAGCGCCGCCTGGTCGGCGATGCGGCTGCCGTCGGGGCCATACAGGCGAAGCTGACGCCAGGACGGCGCCGGCAACAGCTCGGCAACCCGCCGCAGCGCCGCCTCCTCGGTTCCGAAATGCTCGCGCCGGAGCGGCGGCGGCGCGTTCTGGGCGGCTCCCGCGACACCCAGTTCCGGCACCGGAGGGCGGGGGATCGATGGCACCGGCTCATCGCTGAACGCCAGGATATAGGACATGCGCTCCGTCGGTGTCGGTGGCGTCCGGCGACGATGCCCCTGCCTCCGGTCCGCGACAAGGGGGCACGGTTGTGGAGCGATTTCACCGCCTCGCATGCACGACGCGCTTGCACGACCGGCCGGTTCTGCCACATCTGGAGGCATGTTCTCGCTGCAATCAGATCTCGACGCCAGCCTCACCGGCCGCCTGCTGATCGCCATGCCGGCCCTGGTCTCGTCGCCCTTCGCGCAGAGCGTGATCTTCATGTGCGCCCACTCGGTCGAGGATGGGGCCATGGGGCTGGTGGTCAACCGCCGGCTCAGCCAGCCAGGCTTCGACGAGCTGCTTGAGCAGCTCGGCGTGACCCCGGCGCCGCCTCGTCGCCGCATCATGCTGTGCGCCGGCGGCCCGGTGGAGAACTCGCGCGGCTTTGTTCTGCACAGCGCCGACTGGACCGGGGATGGCAGCCTTGCCGTGGATGACGCGACCGTGCTGACGGCGAGCCTCGACGTGCTCAGGGTGATCGCGGACGGCGCTGGCCCGCGCCACGCGCTGCTCGCACTCGGGCATGCCACCTGGGCGCCGGGTCAGCTCGAGGAGGAGATCCAGCAGAACGCCTGGCTTTCCGCGCCGGCGAGCGAGGGGATCGTGTTCGGCTCCGATCACGACAGCAAGTGGCGACGCGCCCTCGGCTCGCTGAACATCGATCCCATCCGGCTTTCCGCGGTTGCCGGTCACGCATAGCCGCCCGCGCGGACCCGCAGCCTCGTTCAGCGGCTCGGGCTGAGCGCGCAGATCCTGGTGCCGGGCCACGCGATATCGCCGGTGATCGCCCGGCAACCGTTCCGGCGCAACGCATAAGCAAGCAGCGTCCGGTCGTCCATCCCGGGCGCAAAGCCGACCAGCTCGAGCCCGTAGAGATGCCCGTGCTGCCGTACGATCGCCGCGCGGATCAGCTGCTGCATCAAGCCTCCCTGCTCCGGCTGGGTCAGATTGTTGTTCACGCCGAAGAAACGTACGGTATCGGGCTGGAACAGGGCCAGATAGGCGAGCGGCGCCTTGTCGAGCAGCAGCACCAGGGAGTCCGCAGGCAGTCTCGGCATCTCGACCTGCAGCAGCCGGCCTCCAGGATGCTCGAGCCTGCCCCAATGGGGATAGATCGTGACCGCACGCAGAACCGCGAACAGCAGGAAGCAAAGCACCAGCACCAGGCGCGGCGCCCGGGTCAGCAGCAACAGCGCCATCACCGGCAGCGTGCCGCTGAGCAGCTCCACGGGCGAAAGGTAGCGGAAGATCGAGAATTGACGTTCCCATGACGCGAACGTCACCAAAACAAACACGCTGGCGAAACGTACTTCCGGGGCTCTGCGCATCCGGATCAGCATCAGCAGGGCGGCAATCAGTTCCAGCGCCATCCTCGGATCGCGCATCGGCTGATCCGACTCGGTCACCAGCGGAGTGCTCCGGATTGCCCAATACAGCGGATAGAACATCCACTGCCACAGATCGCGCGGGAAGAACCGCCGGTCGATGAAATCGCCAGGCCAGGCCAACGGCGAACGGAACAGATCGTTGTAGAGCGGGAACAACGGGTTGCCGGTGATCCGCCACAAGAACAGCCACCATCCGCCGGCGATCGCGGTCATCGCCAAACCTGCGCCAACGCAGAACAGGAATGCCATGCGCAGCCGGGAAGACAGCGCCATGCCGGGCCGCGCCAGGATGGCTGCCACAAGGGCCACCGCCGCACAGGAAAAGGTGAGCTTAAATCCAAGCGCCACGCCCACCAGCAGCCCCGGCAGCATCCGACGCAGCACACGCTGCTCCGAGAAGCGCCGGGCGTCGCAGAGCAGCAGCATCGCGGCAAGCACGAGCGCGCACGGGATCATGTCGCTCATCGACGTGGCCAGCACCGGATGGGTCGCAGCCCCGGTGGCGCCGATCACCACCGCTATCAGCGCGAGCAGGCGCGTGATGGCTCCGCCTGCGGGCAGCAGCCGCAGCGTGAGCAGGAACGCAAGCGAGATCGCCGCCACCGTGGGGAGTGCCGCCAGCAGGTTGAGCGCACGGATGCTGCCGACATGACGGGCCAGCAGATAGAACGGGAAATCGTTGGTCGGCGGCAGAAAGCCCTGGCTTTGCGCAGGCGCCAGATCCACTCCCCACTTGCCATGCAGCAGGGCGAAGGGGCCATACAGATGATAGTTGAGCAGGTCGTAGCTCGCGTCGCCTGGCAGCCGCCACGCGGTCTCCTCCGTCCAGACCAGCAGCACTAGAAGCGAGACTGCGATCTGGTTGGCGATCAGCCACCTGAAGATCCGCATGCGCCTAGAACGGGGGCGGCTTAGCGGCGCGCATCGCTCTCGCCTCCGGCCGCATGGGCAATATCCCTCTGGCGCGGCCAGGCGCCAAGCCCGGCATGCGTGTCGTAGCCTAGGCCGGGCCGCTTGTCGATCACGGCTGATGCGAGATCTTGATGGGTGCACCGCCTCGGGCCTGACCGAACCGCGAAACTATCAACTCGATCCGACATTATGTCGGCACGTTTCGCAATATTGAGATTGCCAGGACGCGGACACGGAATGCACGCGGAGATGTTCGACTGGGCCGTGATTGGCGCTGGCTTCGCAGGAACCGTGCTCGCCGAGCGATTGGCGGAGGCGCGCGGCGAACGCGTGCTGGTGGTTGACCGCAGGCCGCACGTCGCCGGCAACGCCTATGACCATCGCGACCAGGCAGGCTTGCTGATCCACCGCTATGGTCCGCACATCTTCCACACCAATGCCCGGCCGGTGTTCGACTATCTGAGCCGCTTCACGGCATGGCGGCCATACGAGCACCGGGTTCTCGCGAACGTCGCCGGCATGCTGCTGCCGATGCCGATCAACCTCGACACGGTCAACAAACTCTATGATCTTGAGCTGACGTCGGATCAGCTCGAGGCCTGGTTCAAGGCGCGCGCCGAACCGGTGGCGGAGATCCGCAGCTCGCAGGATGTCGTGGTGTCGCGGGTCGGGCGCGAGATCTATGAACTGTTCTTCCGGGGCTACACCCGCAAGCAGTGGGGCATCGATCCTTCGGAGCTGGACCGCAGCGTCACCGCACGCATCCCGATCCGCACGGATCGCGACGACCGCTACTTCACCGATCAATACCAGGCCATGCCGCGCGACGGCTACACCGCCATGTTCCGGCGCATGCTGGACCATCCGAACATCACGCTGTGCCTCGGCGAGGAATGGAAGTCGTTGCGGCCGAGGGTTTCCTTCAAACGGATGATCTGGACCGGCGCGATCGACGAGTTCTTCGATTTTCGCTTCGGCAAGCTGCCCTACCGGTCGCTGCGGTTCGAGCACGTCACCCGGGATCAGCAATGGGCGCAGCCGGTAGGAGTCGTGAACTATCCAGGAACCGAGCCCTACACCCGTGTTACCGAATACAAGCACCTGACCGGACAGATTCACCCTCGCACCAGTCTGACCTTTGAGTATCCGAGCGCCGAGGGCGACCCGTACTATCCGGTGCCACGTCCCGAAAACCAGGCGCTCTACCGGCAATATGCCGCCTTGGCCGATGCCGCCGCCAACGTGTGGTTTGCAGGCCGGCTCGCAACCTACCGCTACTACAACATGGATCAGGTGGTGGCGCAGGCGCTGGCGACGTTCGGGCGGATCGATGCGGTGCTGCCGGCCGCGGGCCACTCCCGCAAGCGCTGCGAGGTCGCCCCGGTCGTGGTGCGGCCCATCGCGGCGCAGGGCGCATGAGCCTGAAGGTCGCCAGCGTCGTCGTCACCCGCGACCGGCCGGCGCAGCTCGCCCGATGCCTCCAGGCGATATGGTCGCAGCAGCGCCGGCCCGATCTGATGATCGTCGTCGACAATGGCAGCCGCGTCCCGGTGCAACCGCTCCTGAGCCACTATCCTGGTTCGATCCTGCTGCGGTTGTGCGGCAATCCGGGCCCGGCGGCGGCGTTCGGGCGAGGCATCAGCCGGGCGCTTACGGAACAGGCCGACATGGTCTGGCTGATGGACGATGACGGCGTTCCGGCCGATTGTTGCTGCCTGGGGGAACTTGTCGAGACGTCGCGGCGGGAGAACGCAGCCCTGGTGTCGCCGCTGGTGTGCAACATCAACCAACCCGAGCGGCTCGCCTTTCCGATCCGCAGGCGCGGCCGAACCCGCTTCAGCATCGCCGAGCTTGACGCGCCCGAGATCATCGAGGGGTTCGCCCACCTGTTCAATGGCGCCCTGATCCAGGCCGCGACGTTCCAGGCGGCCGGGCTGCCGGATGCGCGCCTGTTCATCCGGGGCGACGAGGTCGAGTTCATGCTGCGCCTCCGCCGGCGCGGCCTGCGCATCCTCACCGATCCCTCGATTGCTTTCCTGCACCCCAGCTCGGATGCGGAGATCCGGCCGATTCTCGGCGGCCGCTTCTATGCGGTTGTGCCGAACGACGAGCTCAAGCGCTTCCACCAGTTCCGCAACCGCGGCTGGATCTTCGCACGCTACGGAATGTGGGGGTGGCTTGCCGCCGATCATGTCCGTTACGCCTGCTGGTACCTGGTCGAGGCGCGCGATCCCGCAGGCTACGCACGCTGGCTCACGACCACCTGGACGGGAGTGATGGGGCATCTGGACACCCATCCTGCCCTGCTGCCCGAGCCGGCGCTGGAATCAGCCGCGTGACGCGCCAGGTTCTGCAGCGTCTGCTGCTGCGCAGCGCGCCCGACCGGTTCTGGCTTTATTGGCGCAAGGAAAAGCCTGGCGCTTCGTTGCGGCTCGACGCCGACGACGTGCTCGATCTCGACACCTACTTCAACAGCTTCGACGAGACCGCCTGGCGTCGCCATACCCGCCTCGGCGAGCTTTCCGCCGAGCTGCGACTCACCGGGCCGGCGCGGGTTCAGCTCTGGCGACGCGCCCGCGACGGCGGTGGCAGCCTGCTGATGGCGGAAGCCAGCAGCGAGGGCGATTCCAGGCTCACCCTGCCGGTGCCGCGTCCGGCGCATGCCCGCGCCGCAGGAAGGCTGTATATCCGCATCCTGGCCGGAAAAGCCCCGGTGCTCCTGAAAGCCGGCGCGTGGGTCAGCGACCAGGAAACCTCCGCGGTCCGGCTGATGCCGGTGATCTGCACCTTCAACCGGGACGCGCCGCTGCGTGACGTGGTCGAACGTATCGGCAACGATGCGGTGGTGCTTGATGCGATCAGCGGGCTGATCATCGTCAACAACGGACGCCCTGGTCTGTTCGGACGGCTCGACGTGGCGGCGATGCCGGAACAGTTGCGCCAGCGGCTGCACGTGGTCGAGCAGAACAACTACGGAGGCGCCGGCGGTTTCGTGCGCGGCATGATGACCGCGCGCGAGCTGGGCGCCAGCCACGTCATCCTGATGGATGACGACGTCGTGCTCGAGCCCGAGGCGATCCTGCGCACCGCAAGGCTCTACGCCCTTGCCGAGCGCGACTTCATCGTTGCCGGGCACATGCTGGACCTGTTCAAGCCGAACCGGCTGTATGAGGCGGGTGCCCGCCTGGTCGACCATCGCATGACGCTGGAGCCGCTGCATCAGGGCGCGGACCTGGCGAGCCCCGGGGCACTGGACCGGTTCCTTGAGCCGACAGCCATGCACTATAATGGCTGGTGGTTCATGGGGCTGCCATTGCGGCTGCTTGATCAGCATGGCTGGCCGATGCCGTGCTTCATACGCGGAGACGACGTGGAGTTCGGCCGGCGTCTGCACGATGCAGGCGTCGCCATGGTGGCCATGCCGGGCATCGGCATCTGGCACGAGCCGTTCTATGCAAAGCTCGGCGGATGGCACCTTTATTACGAGTTCCGCAACATGCTGGTGCTGGCAAGCCGGCACTTCCATTCGCCGGCGCGCCTGATGTCGGTCACCGCATTGCGCTGGATCATCGCCGAGCTGCTGACCTTCCGGTACCAGCGTGCCGCCTTCCTGATCCGGGCCCTCGAGGACTTCCTGGCGGGACCGCAGATCTATTCCCGCAAGCCCGCCGAGACGCACGCCTCGCTGGCTGCGATCACCCGCGCCTATCCGGTCGGGTCGATCGAGCGCGAGATCGTGCTGCCACAGCCGCATCCGCCGAAGGGACCGAGCAGTCGTGCGGGCTTCATCGTGGGCGTGCTCCGCGCGCTGCTGTCGGAGTGGCGCCGACGCGACGGCACCGGCCGCAGGATCCGCATCGAACCGCGCGACCATCTGTGGTTTCGCGTGCGTCGCGCCGATCAGGTCACGGTGGACGAACCGTATGAGCTTGAGCAGCCGCTCTATACCCGCTCGCGCCAGCAGTTCCGCACGATGTTCGGGCGCGCGCTCCGGCTGGCGCGCAGCCTGCCGCGCAGCATGCCTCCAGCCGTGCAGGCCTGGCGCAAGGCGCATGCCAGCTTCACCACCGAGGCGGCGTGGCGCACCTATCTCGACATCACCGGGCCTCCGGCAGACAACACATCCAAGCCACCCGGGCCGGTCGTCGCGGTGGAGGGTGCAACAAGCCGGAGCGGCGTTTGAAAGCATGGAGGCGTGGAGGCGTTCAGGGCCTCAGTCCCGACCGTGCCCGGCGCACCAGGGCACGGCTCCGACGAGGCATCGTCGCCACGAAGCTCCGCCAGGAGGACGCCGCGTCCACGGCCTCCCGCAGCATCGTCTTCATGACACCGCGAAGCTCCATCTCGTGGATGCCGCGCACATGCGACATGCCGATCGGCATGCTGCGGACCTGCACATCAGGCTGGTTCGATATCAATCCGGTATAATAACACTCCACCGGATTGTCGGAATCAAACAAGACGGTGTGTTTCACCGTCCTGAACCGACGACGCGGCGCAGAGGCCAGAATGTCGGCCAGATCGACGTCGGCGCGTCCGGTCAGGCGCAGCACGTCGTCGTCGATGGTGGCAGGCAGGAAATGGTCCCACTCCCGGCCCCAGAGATGCAGGCGGTGGGGCAGGGTGTGCGCGGTCTGCGGGTTGACCGCGATGGTTCGCACCTCCGGCACGAGCCTGGCGTCGGTCATCCATTGCCCGAAACGAATGGCCGCGTAGCCGCCCGAGCTGTTTCCTGCCAGGATGACGCGCCGCCGTCCGGCGGCGGCTTCGCGCAGCGCTTCGCGCACCAGCGGATCGGCGCGCAGATACCACGACGCAGGCTTCAGCGGCTCCGCGAAACGCAGGAAATCGATCGCCGGGTCGGCGGTGAAGCGGTAGTACTCCCAGCGGACCGATCCATCCTCTTCAAGCGGATTGCCCATCGAGTTGAAGATCACCACCAGCGGGCGCGAAGCATCGTTCAGCCGCTTGTCGATGGCGAGGCGGATATCGGGCTCGGGCCAGGCGGAGAGTTCCGACACGGCGCGCAGCTCGTGGACACCGCCATGTTCGAGGAGATGCCGGCCCCGCAAGGTGGTTCGGCCGTCGATCACCAGCTCTTCGTCGAACCGGTTGGTCGCGAGGCGGTGATCGCTCATCAGAACAAGCGCTCCGTCGGCGAACCGCCAGCGCCGCTCGTTCGGATGTCCGTAGCCGAAGATCCGGCCATGCTCGCCTTCCGGCAAAGGCGGCAGGCTTGCGGGTGCGAAGCGGAGCGTGCCCCAGACCACGCCGGACGCGGCCGGCCCGTACTCCCATCTGTGCCGGTAGAGCAGCTCCGGTGTGAGGCTAGCAAGGCTCATGCGCAGCCAGATCCGCGGGTGGCACAGGCCAGAACACGTCGTTGTCTGCCACGCCCGCACCTCCCAGACCGCCGGTCAAGGCAGCAGTGCCAGCCGATAACCGTCCTGAAGCCCGCGGGTTCGATCGCCGAACTTCCAGTGCGCCCACCAGGATCGCGGCCTCAACCAGGATCGGATCGCAACCAGGACCGCAGCCGGGCGGTGTCAGGACGGCGCCTGGCAGCGGTGTGGCGCCAGGAACCATGCTGCGCACACCCCAATCCAGGCTCACGATGTGGTTTCTGGTGTTGGGCCTGGCTTGCCTGCTCGCGGCCTGCTCGCACTATCAGGAGCCGATCACCAACGCGCCTGATCAGTCGGGCGTGAACGGCCTGCCGGGCCTGGCCTACGATTACGGACCCTGAGCCCTGCGGTCGCACCACCGGCGATGGTTCTGCGGCCCGGCATCAAGCCAGAAGCGTTTTGCATCGCTCTCGCCTGCTCACTCAACTGCTTCAACCCGTCACGATCACCTTCATAACCATCTTGGTAGGGCCATCGGGATACAATATGGCTTGGAACTTGATCCTTTTCTCTAGAGGCCATTTCGGATTCTGGTTGAAGACGTATGCAATCTTCGTCCCACAATCGCCCGAGCAGCGCAACGAACCCGGGTATCGATGAAGCAATCCTCCGTCTTTCGACGGCAGATCGGTATTTCTTGTCGATGATAACTGGATCGGCACCCTATGAAAGGTCGTAAACTTCGTTCTCGTGGGTGCAGGTGCCGTCCCCTGACAGCAGCCCCGATGTGTCGGCACCGGAGCCGCCCCCGCCATCGCTTCCTCGAAACGAGCCTCCCAGTCCGAACCATGGGTGTCCTGGGCGACATCGTGGATAAAGACGACGTCGATCCGCGCAAGCCCGAGCCGCTGCAGGCTGCCGTCCAGCGAGCGCCGCACGCCGTGCGTCGAACGCCTCGTCCAGCTCCGCGACATTCCCGCTCAAGATCTGAGCCGATCTGATCAGCGTGTCGGCGTCGGTCGCCGAACTCGCCTCATCGTCGCGAGACGGAGAGAACGGTCACAGAAACGCCTCTTCAGAGCCGTGCATTTGGTGGAGACCGTCAAGGCGCCGCGCGCGCCGCCGGCGGATAGTGGCGGGAGATGTCGCCGATGAAGTCGCCGTGCAGGATCTTTTCCACGAAACGCCACTCGCCGTCCACCTTGCGGAACCGGTCATGGTAGCGGCCGGCGGCGACGATCTGCAGGGGGAAGTCCCGACGGCATTGCAGCACCGTGAAATAGCTGCGCGCGGCCGCAGTCGCGCCGTCCTCGCCGATGTGAACGATCAAGTTGGTCAGCACATGGCGTGTGCCGGTCTCGCCGTTCTCCACGGCGACGGAGGCGCGATACCACTCCATGACCTGCTCGGCGCCGACGCGCCGGCCGCCGTTGGGCGCGCCTTCCAGGAAGCACTCGGTGGCACCGTCGGCAAATAGCTTGCCGATGGCCTCGAAGTTGGCGGTGTCGACTTGCTCTGTGTAGAAGTGAGCGAGGTTGGTGATTTTCTCGACGTCGCTCATCATGAGCGTTTCCTTATGAAATCGAAGTTGCCCTGATAGAAGTTGCCCTGATATCGGTGACCCAGCGTTCGCGTGTGAAGCCGCAGTCTAGAAAGGCTCCCGACCACCCTCGATGCCATGGCGTGCCATAAGTTCGTCAATGTGCGACATTCCGCTCACCCTCGAGCCGGATCTCAGGCCTCGGCGACGGCGGTCATTCAGGCGGCGTTTCGGACCTTGCGCGGCGAGATCCCCGTCCAATTGGAAGGCGACATCAAAGCTCGGCCGATCAGCATAACCGAGCTGCTCTGCGATCTGGGAAAGCGATGTCTCGCGCACGTAGTTCTTCGCGACGCCGGCCAGCGCGCGCACAGCGCCATTCGGAAGGTCAGACCGCCCTCGGCCATGCTTCTGCCAATGGCGGCCGTGAGGCCGGCGCACCTCCCGGTCGGCCGAAAAGGTCGGCCGCGGAGATCGACCTGGCGGACACATTCGGGTAGATGTTGGCGCGCAGCCAATCACCGGGCGGAGCACGCACCATGATCCACGTCGTTGCCATTATCACCGCGAAACCCGGCCGGCGCGCCGCCATCCTCGAGGCGTTCCACGCCAACCTCGCCGCCGTGCGCGCGGAGCAGGGCTGCATCGAATACGGTCCGGTGATCGACGCCGCCGGCGCGGGGGCAAGCCAGGCCAGGCTGGGCGACGACACCTTCATGGTGATCGAGAAGTGGGAAAGCCTCCAGGCCCTGGACGCCCACGCGCAGTCGCCGCACATGGCGGCCTATGGCGCCAAGACCGAGCAGTGGCTCGCGGAGCGGGTGATCCACGTGCTGGCCGATACCTGATCGGCCTAGTGCCGACCGGGCCGACGCCGCCTCGCGCAGCGGCCGGCTACCAGCGAAACCCGGGCACGGTTGCGACCGGCGCCAGGCCGGCACTCCCCGCCTCGGCCTGGGCGAGCGCGTGGTTGTCGCCGATCATCTCGGCATGGATGCCGCCCAGCACCCAGCAGGACTCGATGCCGGCTGCGGCGGCGCCGGCGATGTCGGTGGCGAGCGCGTCGCCAACCGCCAGGATGCGGCCGCGCGGCCGGTCCAGCATGGCGCACACCGCGTCATAGACTTCCCCGTAGGGTTTGCCGAACTGGCGCACGACGCCGCCGTAATGCGCATAGAAGCGCGCCAGCAGCCCCGCGCAGATGATCCGGGCACCGCCGCGCACGATCTCCAGGTCCGGATTGGCGCACAGCATCGGCAGGCCCTGCGACGCGCAGAACCGCAGCAACGGCAGGTATGGCTCCGGCGCGGTCTCGCCAAGCGTGTCGTCCGCGCCGGTGTTGAGCACGAAATCGGCAAGTGCCGGGTCGTCGACCAGCTCGAGATCGACGTCTTCGAGCACATCCCGGTCCTTGGCCGAGCCCAGGTGCAGCACGCGCCGGCCGAGTGCTGCGATCCAGGGATCGGTTCGGGCCAGCAGAGCGGTGCGGGTGGTCTCGCCGCTGGTCAGGATGGCGTCGTAGAGCGTGTCCGCGACACCCATCTCCCGCAGCCCTTGCTGCACCGAGGCGATCCGCCGCGGTGCGTTGGAAAGCAGCGCCACCCGCTTGCCGGCGTCGCGCAGCCGCTGCAGGCAGCCGATCGCGCCCTCATAGGGGGTAAGGCCGTCATGCACGACGCCCCAGAGATCGACAATGAAGCCGTCATAGCGGCCGCTTAGCGGCGCGAAGCCGGTCAGGTGGCGCATCAAAGAGCGCTCCCCTTGGCATCCGAAAGCCGGCGGAGGCCCTGCTCGCGCAGCAGCATCGACAGGTCGGCCAGCAGGCGGGGCAGCAGCGAAGGACCATGCAGCACGAAGCCGGTATAGATCTGCACCAGGTCGGCGCCGGCGCGCACCTTGTCCAGCACGTGCTCGGCCCGCTCGATGCCGCCGCAGCCGACCAGCACCAGGCGTCCGCGTGCGAGCCGCGCCACGGCGGCCAGCATGGCCGTGCTGCGCCCCAGCAGCGGCCGTCCCGACAGGCCGCCCGCCTCGGCGGCATGCGCCGAGCGCAGCCATTCCGGCCGCGCCAGGGCCGACACCACGATGCCGGTCGACACCGGGAA
>CAXUNX010000009.1:0-16097 GCA_964252545.1 uncultured Acetobacteraceae bacterium
GTTTCCGACGGGGTGGGCGGGCAAAGCCAGAAGATCGCATCCGCACCCCGGAAAGCGCGGTGCACGACCTCTGCATCGCCGTGCGAGCCCTGGACGACCTCGACCCGGTCGCGGACCGGCTGCGGCAACTTGGCCGGGTCGCGCACCACCACCCGCAGCGTTTCTCCGGCATCAAGCAGGTGGCGGACAACATGCTGCCCGATATTGCCGGTCGGCGTGGTGACCACGATCATGGGAAAGCCTTCAACTGGACGCTGAGGCTAGATAGGCATCCACCCACGCATGATCTATCCGCGAACACCGCTGCTCGGCGATCATCCGGGAGGGATGATGGATCTCCCGTCCGTGACGTTGATCGCCAGCCGCAGGTCACGCGGGGGCCGGCACCGCCATCAGGCCCGGCGCGGCCAGAACGAGGACTGCAGCAGCACGGCAACCAGGATGATCACCCCCTTGACCACTTCCTGATGATAGCCCGGAACATTCAACAGGTTCATGATGTTGCCGATGACGCCGAGGGTCAGCACGCCGATCAGGGTGTTGAGCGCGGTGCCTCGCCCGCCCATCAGGCTGGCGCCGCCGATCACCACCGCGGCGATCACGTCCAGCTCCATGCCGATGCCGACCACCGGCGAACCGACCCCGGAGCGAGCGGTGATGACGATGCCAGCCAGCGCCGACAGCATGCCCGACACCACATAGACGGAGAAGATGCGTGGCATCACCCGCACGCCGGACAGCCGTACCGCCTCGCTGTTGGAACCGATCGCGACCACCAGCCGCCCATAGGCGGTGAAACGCAGTGTGAAGGCGGTGGCGGCAAACACCAGCAGCATCAGCAGCACCGGCAACGGGATGCCCAGCAGGCTGCTCCGGTTGAACCCGCCATCCAGCCAGGCACCGTTGTCGCCGATGAAGATCGGATGGCCCTCGGAGACGATCAGGGCGGTGCCGCGGGCGATGGTCATCACCGCCAGCGTGACCACGAAGGCGGGCATGCGGCGCACCGCCACAAAGTAGCCGGCGATGGCGCCCAGCGCGCCGCCGGCGACGAGGCAGAGCGGGATCGCCACCCAGAGCGACATCGTGGTGAGCAGCGAGGCGCACAGGATGCTGCCCAGGGCCGCAACCGAGCCCACCGACAGGTCGATGCCACCGGTCAGGATCACCAGCAGCATGCCCATCGCGATCACGCCGGTGCTGGCGACCTGACGCAACACGTTCTCGACGTTGCGGCTGCTGAGAAAGCTGCTGGAGATGAAGCTTGCGATCAGCACCAGCACCACGAAGATCGCGATCGTGCTGTAGCTCGCCGCGATGGATCGCCAGTCGAGTCGCCGCTTCGTCTCGCCGACGCCCCGTTCTGCGGTTTGCGCCACTGCCATTCAGGCCCCCCTTGATCCGGCACCGACATGCGCTGCGCTGCGAAGGGCGAGCTGCATGATGCGTGCTTCGGAAAATGCGTCGCGCGACGGCAGCTCGCCGCTGATCCGGCCGCCGCTCATCACCAGGATGCGGTCGGATGCACCGATCACCTCGATCAGGTCGGACGAGATCACGATCACCCCGAGACCATTCGCCGCCAGCGTCTCGATCAGCCCGTAGATCTCCGACCGCGCGCCCACATCGACGCCGCGCGTCGGCTCGTCGAGGATGATGATCCTGCAGCCCGCATCGAGCCACTTCGCCAGCACCACCTTCTGCTGGTTGCCGCCGGACAGGCTGCTGACCGGCAGGTCGAGGTTGCGGGCGCGTATGGTGGTGCGTCGCGCCGCCTCGTCGACCGAGGCGCGCTCGGCCGAACGGCGGATGACGCCGAACCAGTTGGTGAAGCGCCCGAGGCAGGTGAAGGTCACGTTCTGCCTGATCGGCAGCGCCAGCACCAATCCTTGCGACTTCCTGTCTTCCGGCACCAGGCCGATCCCGGCCGCCACACCCTGTCTGGGTGTGCGGATCGACACAAGCCGCCCGGATACGTGAACCGTGCCGGCCTCGATCCGGTCGGCGCCGAAGATCGCGCGCGCCAGCTCCGTGCGTCCGCTGCCGATCAATCCGGCGATGCCCAGCACCTCGCCGGCATGCAGGGTAAAGGACACGTCCTTGACCAGGCCGGACGCGCACAGTGCCTCGACCCGAAGCAGCTCCTCGCCCCTCGTGCGCGCCACCTTGGGGAACAGCTGGGAGGTCTCCCGCCCGACCATCAGCGAGATCAGCCGGTGCTCGTCCATGCCGGACGCGGCATAGGTGCCGACGGTGCGACCATCCTTGAGAACGGTTATCTGGTCGGCGATGCGGAAGATCTCGTCCAGTCGGTGGGAGATATAGACCACGCTGACGCCGCGCCGCGACAGCCCCTTCACCACCTCGAGCAGCCGTTCCACCTCCGGCGGCGCCAGCACCGCGGTCGGCTCGTCCAGGATCAGGATGCGGACCTGGCGCGACATCGCCTTGGCGATCTCGACCGCCTGCTGGAAGGCAAGCGGCAGGGTTCCCGCCACGGCACCGGGATCGATCGCAAAGCCGAGCTCTTCGAGCAGCGCGCGCGCTCGGGCGCGCAGCTGCCTGGCGTTCACCAGCCCCGGCAGCTCGCCCAGGAAGATGTTCTCCGCCACCGTCAGCTCAGGAGCCAGCGCCAGCTCCTGATAGATGATGCCGATGCCGAGCGCGCGGGACGCATGCGGCGAGGGAATGGTCACCCGCCCGGCATTGATCCGGATCTCGCCGCTGCTCGCCTGATGGGCGCCGGCAAGGATCTTCATCAGCGTCGACTTGCCCGCGCCGTTCTCGCCGAGCAGGGCGTGCACCTCGCCGGGTCGCACCGAGAACGACACGTCGTCGAGAGCCCTGATGCCGCCGAACAGCTTGGAGATCCCGATCATCTCGACGCTGGCCATCCCGGCACCTGCCGTCCCGGCGTCGGCGGCACCGGGAGGGACGTCGGTCGGGCCCCGCAGGATTGCTGTTTCGGCGGGCATCATGCGGTCCGGATCAGAACACGGCGTCGGGCTTGTAGTATTGCGCGGCATTGGCCTTGGTGATGGCAACCGGCGGCGTATAGGTGATCTTGGGGAGGCCGGCGGGAACCTGGTGGTTCGCCACCTTCACCGCGAGATCCGTCGCCATCTTGCCGATCACTGCCGGATCGTTCATGCCGGTGGCGCCGTACTTGCCCTCCTCGATCAGCTTCACCGCTTCCTTCTGGCCATCGGCAGCGGCAAAGATCAGGATGTTCTTGTCGGCCTTGCCGGCATCCCGGATCGCGCGCATCGCACCCAGCGCCATGCTGTCGTTCTCCGCCAACACTGCGTTGATGTCCGGATGGGCGGTAAGGAGATCCTCCATCGCCTTGACCCCGCCTTCCTGGGTCCAGCCGCCCCAGCCCTGGCCGACAACGGTGAAGCCGGCATGGCCGAGTTGGCGTAGCTGCGCCTCGATGATGCCCTCCATGACCCCATCACGCCGCGCCTCGCCGACCACGTTGCCCTGATCGCCGCTCAGCAGCGCGATGTGCAGGTCCTTGCCCTTCACGTGGTTGATCAGCCAGTCGCCGATCAGCCGCCCGTTTTCGGCGTTGTTGGATTGGATGGTGGTCAGCACCGGCGCCGAGGGATCGATCGAGCTGTCCACGATGATCACCGGGACGTGCGCCGACGCGGCGTCGCGGGTGACGCCAACCAGGCCCTTGGCGTCCTTGGGATCCATGATCAGCACGTCGATGTTCTGCGACAACATGTCGCCAACGTCGGAGATCTGCTTGAGCATGTCGTTGTTGGCGTCCGCGGTGACGACCTGCGCGCCGAGCGCCTTGGCCTCCTTCAAGACTGCGACCTGCAGCGCCGCGTAGTAGGGCGCGTTCTGCGTCAGCATCGACAGCCCGATCTTGATCGTTTTTGCCTGCGCGCCCGGTGTCCCGGCGAGCGCCACGCTGCCTGCCACGACCGCCGCTGCAAGAATCGTCTTCATGGACCTTGTTCTCCCCAGGGCGGTGCCGGATCCTTCCGTAGCACCGCCGCTATACTAGGTAGTAATACAACATCCTGGAACCCCCTTATCAAGCCCGAATCTTGATTTTGCAGTGCAATAGGTATTGAGCGGTTGCTCTTTTAGTCGGTTTACGTAATACGACTACACGTGCAGATCGCATCTGCTCCGTGTTGGAAGGTTTCTCAGATGTCCGTGACCTTGCCTGCCACAGTTCTCATCGCGCCCGGGAGCGGAGAGATGACGGGGCGCACCCGGCGCTACGAGAAGCGCTACGACGACCTCGCCGGATTGTTCGAGGACGACGAGGCTTATGCTGCGCTTGCCCGCGCGCGGGGCTCCGAAGTCGCCTACCGGGTCGACGAATTCCGGCCTTCGGAGCGCTCCGGCGACATGATCTTCGGCACCAGCACGCTGCAGCCGGGGCGGGTCGGCAACGAGTTCCTGTTCACCCGGGGCCACATCCACGCCGTAAGCGATCGGCCCGAGATCTATCTGTGCCAGTCCGGCCACGGCGTGATGCTGATGGAGCTCGCCGACGGCACGGTGCGCGCGGAGGAGATGCGGCCGAACAGCCTGGTCTATGTGGCGCCGCACTGGATCCATCGCAGCGTCAACGTCGGCAGCGAGCCGCTGGTCACGCTGTTCTGTTATCCGGCGGATGCCGGCCAGGACTACGACATCATTGCCCGGGCCGGCGGAATGCGCGACCTGGTGGTCGACGATGGTGCCGGCGGCTGGAAGCAGGTTCCAAACCCGCGCTACCGGCCGCGCACCGCCCATATGGCGGTGCAGTGACATGAGCGGCTTGCAGGACACGCTGCTGGAGGCCACCGCCTTTGGCGTAATCCCGGTGGTGGAAGTCGATGGCGTGGCGGAGGCCGACGCGCTGGCGGAATCCCTGCTGGAAGCCGGGCTCGGCGTGGTGGAGGTGACATTTCGCACCCATGCGGCAGCAGAGGTGATCGCACGCATCGCCGGTCGCTATCCCGACATGATGGTTGGTGCCGGCACCGTCATCGGCGCCCACGACCTGCGCCGTGCCCACCAGGCCGGTGCGCGCTTCGCGCTGGCTCCTGGACTGGACACCAACATGCTGGACCAGGCCGCCGAACTCGATCTTCCCTATGTTCCGGGCGTCATGACGCCGTCCGACCTGCAGGCCGGCCTCGCGCGCGGCATACGCACCTTCAAGTTCTTTCCGGCAGTGCCCGCCGGCGGCCTGCCATACCTCCGGGCGATATCGGCGCCGTTCGGCCTGCACGGCCTGCGCTTCATCCCGACCGGCGGTGTCACGGCATCCAACATGGAGGAGTGGCTGCGCGAGCCGGCAGTGGCCGCGGTCGGCGGCACCTGGATCGCCAGCCGGAGCATGATCCGGGCCGCCGACTGGGCGGGCATCCGGAGCAACGCGGAAAATGCCGTGCGCGCGGCGCGCTCCGCGCGGGAAGCCGGCTGATGCAGCTCCCGCATGCCGCCGCAACGCCGACGCTGTACTTCATCGGCGTGACCACCGGGCATTCATCGATCATGACGATCTTCCCGCGCTGGGCCGAGGCGCTCGGCCTGGGACCCTGCGCCATCATCGGCATCGATCTGCCTTTGCAGGCTCCGGCGCAGGCCTACCGGGACGTCGTGTCGTTCATCGGCAGCGACCCGCTTTCGAGGGGGGCGCTGGTGACGGCGCACAAGATCGACCTGCTGCACGCGGCATCCGACCTGTTCGACGTGCTCGACCCGCATGCGAAGTCGTTGCACGAGGTGAGCTGCCTGTCCAAGCGTGACGGGCAGTTGGTCGGTCACGCAAAAGACCCGATCTCCGCCCGGCTGGCTCTGGAGGCGATCCTGCCGGACGCGCATTGGCGGCGTCTCGGCTCAGGCGCCGACGCGTTCCTGATCGGTGCCGGAGGTGCCACCACCGCCATCACCTGGAACCTGATGCGTCCCGGCCACGATGCCGGCCAGCCGCGCCGCATCGTGGTGTCCGACGTGGATGCCCACCGTCTCGACAATCTGCGCCGCTTCCATCTTGGCCTCGGCAGCGAGGTCGAAGTCGAGTATGTGCTGGCAGAATCCACCGGCCGCAATGACGAGATCCTGCGCGGGCTGCCGCCCGGTTCGCTGGTGGTGAATGCGACCGGGCTCGGCAAGGATCGTCCCGGCTCGCCGCTCGGCGCCGCAGCACGCTTCCCGCGCGACGCCCTGGTGTGGGAGCTCAACTATCGCGGTCACCTGCTGTTCCTTGACCGGGCAGAAGCACAGGCGGAAGCGAGCGGCCTTTCGACCTTCGACGGCTGGAACTACTTCCTGCACGGCTGGACCCAGGTGATCGCCGAGGTGTTCGCGGTCGAGATCCCCTCGTCTGGCCCGACGTTCGACAGCCTTTCCTCGCTTGCCGGGGGGCCGCCGCGTCAAGCGGGATCCCCGGCGTGAGCCGCATCCTGGTCACGCCTCGCTCGCTCACCCGCAATCCCGACCCGGCGCTCCAGGCCCTGATCGCGGACGGCTACGAGCTCGTGTTCAGCCGGCCCGGCGAGACCCCGGACGAGGCAGCGCTCGTGGCGCTGCTGCCTGGATGCGTCGGCTGGCTGGCCGGGGTCGAGCCGGTCAGCCCGCGTGTGCTGGAAACAGCGACCGGGCTGCGGGCGATCAGCCGCAACGGCACCGGCACCGACAACCTGCCGCTTGGCACGGCGGAACGGCTGGGCATACAGGTGCTGCGTGCCGGCGGCGCCAACGCGCGCGGTGTCGCGGAGCTGACCTTCGGGCTTCTGCTGGCATCGCTTCGCCATGTTCCGGAACAAAATGCCGCCCTCAAGGCGGGTGTGTGGCAGAGGCGGTCCGGAATCGAGATCGAAGGCCGCACGCTGGGTCTGGTCGGCTGCGGCGCGGTCGGCCGCCTAGTGGCGCGGTTTGCGCTGGCGCTCGACGCCCGGGTCCGGGTGTTCGATCCCTATCCCGACACCGGTTTCACGCCTGTGGGCGACTTCGCCTGGACGCCATTCGATCAGGTGCTGGCGGAAGCGCAGATGCTGTCGCTGCATTGCCCGATGCCGCCCGACGGGCGGGCTCTGCTGGATGCGCCCGCGATCAACCGGCTGCCCGGAAACTGCCATGTGGTGAACACGGCGCGGGCGGCGCTGGTGGACGAGGCGGCGATGCTGGCCGGACTCGAGCAGGGCAAGGTCCAGACCTATGCGACCGACGTGTTCGCAAGCGAGCCGCCATCGCCGTCCGCGCTGCTGTCCCATCCCAGGGTGATCGCCACCCCGCATATCGGCGGCCTCACCGCGGAAAGCGTCAGTCGCGCAACCGTGGCCGCAGTGGACAACCTGCGCCGCGCGCTGCGGTCCGGATCATCGGCGTGATCACCATCACCAGATCGGCGTTGCCGGAAGGGGGGCTGCCGGAGTGGCTCGCCCAACCGTTTCACGGCGTTGGACTGGCCTGGCTGGGGCAAGCCGGCTTCGTGCTGCGCATCGACTCGGCGACGATGCTCATCGACCCCTACCTGTCGGATCACCTTGCTCGCAAATATCGCGCCAGCCGGTTCCCGCACACCCGGCTGATGCCTGCGCCGATCGCCGCCGACGGCTTTCCCCGGGTTGATCTGGTTGTTTGCACGCACCGGCATGGCGACCACATGGATCCTGACAGCTTGTCGGTCTTGTCGGCACAGCATCGCGACTGCCGGTTTGTGGTGCCGGCTTCCGAGATCGCCTACGCCGAGACCACCCTCGGGTTGGAGACTTCGCGCCTGATCGGGGCGGAAGCTGGAATCGCATTGCGCCCCCTGCAGGGCGCAGAGCTGACACTCCATCCGGTGCCGGCCGCGCACGAGCAGCTGGAGCGCGACCTCCAAGGGCGGCACCGCTTTCTCGGATACGGGATCGAAGCGGCAGGGATGCGGCTTTATCACAGCGGCGATTGCGTTCCCTACGAGGAGCTGATCATGACCGTGCGCGCCCTGGCGCCGCAACTCGCGCTGTTGCCGGTGAACGGGCGTGACGTCGAGCGGGCCTCCGGAGGAGTGCCCGGGAACTTCACCCTTGAGGAGGCAATGGCACTCTGCGCCGAAACCGGCATCCCGCAGATGATCCCGCATCATTTCGGCTTGTTTGCTTTCAACACTGCCGATCCAGCCGAGATCGACGCGGCGGCTTCCCGCCAGTCCCGTCAAGGGCTCGGGCCTGAAATCCTGCCGCCGGATATCCGAGATCGCTTCGTGTTGGAGCCAACCGTGCAGACGGCGGGATAACCGCCTCTCGATGTCGCAGCTGCTCCTGGCTTGTGCGGCCTGGAGCTGGTGATCGAGACGCTGCCGGCCGCATCGGTATCGATCGCAGCAGTTGCGCCCATCACCGCATCCCGCGATACAGCGACCTGAACTTCCGGCTAGACGAGCCTCACCGTTTCTATCTACGCCAGGTTACACCAGGCTCAAGCTTCGCTGCTGCGCTATCGCCCCCACAACAGCACGGCACCCGTCGGCCTCGCTACAACCGCAACAGCGTCTCGGCATTGCCGTGAGCGATCCTGGCACGATCCGCTTCGCTGACCGGAACATGTTTCAGGAACTCGACGGACTCCGACATCGATTGATAGGGATCATCGGCGGAGAACATGATCCGGGAGACACCGATCTCCAGCAGCAGGTTGAGGAAGGTGGCGGGATAGTTCAAGCCGCTGGTGGTATAATGGACGTTCTCGCGCAGATACGCCTCGATCGGCCGCTCGAGCTTGGTGAGCTCTTGTCCCATCGTATCGTTCATCCGCGGCAGCAGGAAAGGGATTCCCTCTCCCATATGGCCGATGATGACCTGCAATCTAGGATGGCGATCGAAAACACCGCCAAGGATCATGCGGATGACATGCACGCAGGTCTCGATGTGCCAGCCCCATCCAGCGATCGAGAAGATGGCGCTGACGCCGGGAGAAAACCCGCTGTAATAGGCGTCCACCACCGGCTTCGGCGGCGTGGTCGGGTGGATGTAGATTGGGACGTCCAGCGCTTCCGCCCGCTCCAGGACCGGCGAGAAGAACCGGTCGTCCAGGTAGCGGCCGCGCGTGTGGCCGTTGATCAGCGTGCCCTTGAAGCCCTGCCGCGTCACCCTGTCA
Source organism: uncultured Acetobacteraceae bacterium (assembly GCA_964252545.1). Lineage (GTDB taxonomy): Bacteria > Pseudomonadota > Alphaproteobacteria > Acetobacterales > Acetobacteraceae > Lichenicoccus. The sequence goes on from CAXUNX010000009.1 coordinate 9,100, forward strand.
TCGAGCTCCTTGGCTGCCGCATCGGGTGCGGCGATGGGCAGCGTTGCAAAGGCGGCCAAGCGAGTGGGGTGCTTTTTGACTCCTTCGGCGAGGAAATCGTTCACCTCCCGGGACACCGAGATCTGCTCTTCCGCATCCGCTTGTTCGACACCGGGAGCACTCAGCGAGAGCACCTGCATGTCGACACCCGCCGCGTCCATCTCCGCGACGCGCTTGTCGCCGATGTCCTGCAGCTTCTTGTAGATCTCGGCAAAGCGACCGCCGCGCCGGAGAAGCTGATCGGTGAAGTCTTTGCCTGGACCCGCCATGAAGCCAGGACTGGCACAATGTTCCTCAAGAATGATGGTGCGCATCGACGTTCCTTTCGTTTACCGCGCAGGCATTGTTCAACAGCGCCGCAGCGCGCAGCGGACGGCCAAGGCGTGCCGGCACAACCGGCTTCCACACTGTGTTTCGAGGGGGCGTTCTTCGGCAAGCTCCCAACCAATGCGGTGACTCGGTGGCTGCGCATTGTCAAGGCTGCGCCAAAGGTGGTTGGACGGCAAACTAGAACGGCTTGCCGCTGGTGCCGAGCAGATGTCCGAGTGGGACGATGGCGAACGCTCCGGCTATGAAGCCGTCGCTCGGACGTCGTGTCTGCGCCGGATTGAACAGATTGTCTGGATTGACGTAATACTGAACCAATGGATCGAGTTCAAGCCAAGGCGCCAGCACGAGATTGGCGATGATTTCGAACGAGTAGTTATCCCGGGGCTGGCGGCGTCCGGGACCTGCGAAAATGTTCTGGATCTCGGTCTCGTAATTGGTCTCAAAGGCGCTCAAACGCTGGTAATGCGCACTGATCCCGAGTGCATCGAACGGCCTTCTTGGGATAAGCCCGGTGAGGTTCACGCCGATGGTGGCGTCCATGTCGATCGGCTGGGGCTTGTCCACTGAGGCGTCAGCGGAACCCCACAAGGCGATATTGGCGGGAGGGCCGAAAGGCTGCCTGCTTCCGCGCCAGAGGACCTGCTCGCCTTGGAAGAACACGAGGCCGCCGCCACGGTAATCCGTTGCTTGGTTGAAAGGCGTCGCCAGCAATGCGCTGCCCTTGACGTTGTAGACGCCATGCCGTGTGTTCCATTCAAAGCCTGCCTCGAGATTGGCAGGGAACTTGGCATTGTCGAATTCGCTGCGATATCCGACCTCACCGAGGATCTGCGCCCCTGAACTCCCATCAAGGCCGAAATTGTCTGGGTTGAACACCGCGCGGAAATAGTCATCGTCGAACGCGCCGCCTTGCACATACCATTTTGGAGTCATGTGATAGGTGATACGGCCACCCCAGGTCGGGAACGGATTTGCGTTGAAGTCTCCATCCACGCTGAAGGTGCTGGAGGGTTCGTTGAAGATATCCAATCCGTTGGGCAGCAGGAAATACTGGTAGACGTTCGTCCTGCCTCCCTCGATCGACAGGTCGCCATTTAGGAACTTCTGCTCGTAGGTCAACATGGAAAGGACGATCGAGGCAGTGTCGGGATCCGGCGTGGTCTGGTAGCCGTCCAGGAAGCCGCCAATGTCCGTGATGATGTTCGGGATGTTGCTTCTCAGACCGAATAAGGTGACCTGGGTGTGGATGTTGGCGCCGGGGATGCCGAGCAGCTTGTAAAGATCAAAGTCGATAGTTGGGCTGAGAACACCGAGATTATAGGTCTGCCCCGGCACGTTGCCGGCCGTTGGGTTTGCCAGGAAATGGTCGAAAGCGATGCCGTGCACATCGATGCCCATGCCGAGCAACGTCTCGCCCACAGAGGGAAACAAGCCGGTCAGCGGCGGAGCCGAAGTTGGAAGCGGGATCGAGCGACTTGCAAGCTGACCAGTCGTGTCGTTGCTTGGGTTGCTCGATATACCGGACGCGCTGCCATTCGCAGGACCTGCACCGGTCGGAGACACCGTTTGAGGCGCTGCTTGCGCCAGGATGGTGCCCGAGGTGCCATCATCATAGTTGGTTGATGGCAGGAGATTGGCGTCGGGCGGATCTGCGGCAATCGCCGACAAGGGAAGCAGGCTGATAACAGGGATCGCGCAGACACGTGCGAGACGGTGGCTTTGCCGCATATCGGTATCTTCCCCAAAATATCTGGGCGGTCTGCTGCCGCCTTTGATTTTGTTACGGTTAACTATCAACAGCAAAAAGAAAGTCGATTACCTGCTTGATTGATTTCTGCGCTGCGATCGCCAGAGACATGAGAGCGCGATGCGTGTCGCGTTGAACGGCGCACGCTCTCACCACCCAGCGCGGCAATGGAGGCGTCGGGTTGTGGTAGCGAAGACGTATCGGCAGCTACGCGATGACGGTGGTGCGACGTTTCCGGTGCCGCTCGAGCCTGCGGTGCGGCTTCTGCCCGAGTGGCTGATCCGGCTGCATGGTCACTCAACGCCCTCGACGAGGCCGGGCCCGCCCGGCCTCGCGCCCGGGATGGCGATCCCACGATCAACTTTATCCATGACGCTTCGCACCCTTGAGTGATTTTCTTAAGCAACCATCGCTAAGGTCCACGGTTGTCTCGCTAAAATGTTTTTGTCAATCTAAAATACATTTGTTGCATCAGAATTCTTCTGCTACGAGGAAGACATGTCATCGGATCTGCCGGGAAGCCTCACGGAGGCGGTTTACCGTGGCATGCGTGGGGATCTCCTTGCTTGCCGCATCCGACCTGGGGAGAGGCTGCGAATCGCCAGCTTGTGCGAGCGGCATGGTGCGAGTTCGGGTGCAGTCCGCGAGGCCCTGTCCCGGCTCTCGTCGGAGGGTTTGGTGACCTCGGAGCCGCAACGTGGATTCCAGGCGGCAAGCATCTCCGCGGCGGAACTGACCGATCTCACGGTCGCACGGGTGGAGATCGAGTCGTTCTGCTTGCGAATGGCGATCAAGGAAGGCGACCTTGGATGGGAAGAACGCCTTCTTGCCTCGGACCACCGGCTACGCCGCACCTCGGTCCGCGAGGAAGAGGATCCGGAGCGACTCAGCGAGGCCTGGTCCAAGGCGCATGAAGCGTTCCATGAGGCTCTGGTTGCCGCGTGTCCCAACCAGACGTTGCTTCACATCCGGCGCCAACTCTACGCGCAGTCCGAGCGCTATCGGCGCCTGTCCATCCCGCTGGCAGATGTAGCGCGTGACGTGGAACTCGAACATCGCGGCCTCATGCTCGCGGCTCTCGATCGGAATCCAGACAAGGCGGTTGTTGCCTTGGCTCACCACATCACGGAAACGACGAGAATCCTTCTCGGGGCTCCCGGTGGTCTGGTCAAGCTGGTCGCCTGAGACCACACGCGCAGAGATCGCGTCGATCTCCACCGCACAAGTCTCCGTTGCCTAACCGCTGAGATTGCGAACAAGGTTCCAGCACTCTCAAGAGTCCCGGCTTTGGCTTGTGCTCAGGCGCAAGCGGTAAGCCGTCGCAAATTATGTATTTTTAGATTGTAAATGTATGAAGTTCTGGTATGTGAGGGTATCAAGGGTGTGTCAAGCAATTACCCGCCAACAGGAGGAACATCCAACAGGTCCGCGGCGACCCTGCAGGCGCAATTCCGGAGCTTCGTTGTCGGGCATGGGAGGGAACCTCTCTTCGATGACGCCTTGCTCAGCGTCGGGGATTGTGGCGACTGGTTGGAAGTCCCCGGCCGTGAGGCGGACGAGCCGAGCGTGTTGAACCAGCAGAAGCATAACCAGACAATATAAGAAAATACGGAAACGAGACATGAGCAGCATCGGCGCCGATAGCTACGATATCACCAGAATTATGGATGAAAGCCCGATCACTCGACTGATGATGAGGGTCAGTCTATTGTGCGGTGCTGTGGCTTTGCTGGTTGGAAGCGACACGACTTCGATCGGGGCTGCGGCACCCCTGATCGTAAAGGATTTCGCGCTGTCGCAAGCCTACCTTGGGCCAGTGTTTTCGGCGGCTACAGCCGGAATGATGTTTGGCGCACTGAGTTTCGGGCCACTTGCGGACCGTCTGGGACGCAAGCGCATGCTTGTGGTGGCAGTGGTTATTTTCAGCTTGTTCACGATCGCAACGGCGCTTGCAAATACCTTCCAGGCGCTGTTGCTGGCTCGCTTTCTTGCTGGCATCGGCCTTGGCGGCGCGGTTCCGTGCTTCATCACGCTGGCCTCGGAATATGCGCCGCGATCGCATCGCGCCATGATAACAAGCCTGATCTGGGCCGCGTTCCCGCTGGGTGTCATCCTGGGGGCGTTCCTCAATGCCTATCTGCTGGCGCACTATAGCTGGCACCTCATTTTCTTTATAGGCGGCGCGCTCCCGTTGGTTGTTTGCCTGATGATCGTCATCTGGCTCCCGGAGTCGGTGCGCTTCATGCTCTTGCGTAAGCCCGAGGCCGAGCAAACCCGGCAGCTCGTATCTCGGATCTTGCCGATGCTGCCCAGGAACGCGCAGATCGTCACGGATGAAAAGCCGAGCACGGTGACGCCGATCGCCAGCCTTTTCACCGACGGCAGGGCCGCGCAGACAGGGCTGATCTGGATCGCCTTCCTCGCCGCCTTCGGTATGACGGCAACCACGTTTTACTGGTCTCCTGTTCTCCTGCATGATCACGGCATCTCGCTTCCGACGGCCTCGCTGATTGTTGGCGTCGGCGGCGGCATCGGCTCGCTCATCGGTGCGGCCGGCGCAGGCCGGTTGATGGAAGCCTTCGGCGCCACCAGGATCCTGGGCCTGACTTTTCTGCTTGCAACGTTTTCCACCGCAGTCCTTGGCTATGCCGCCGGATCGGTGGTGCTCGTGAGTCTCGTCGCGATTGCCAATGGTACGCTGATTGCCGGGCTCAGCACCTCAGGTATGCTGTCCTTGAGCGCCACTGTTTATCCGGTGGCGATGCGATCCACCGGTGTCGGCTGGGCCATGGCAGTGGGTCGGTTCGGAGAGGTTATGCTGCCGCTTCTCGTAGCCGCATTGCTGAGCCTGACCGGCAATCTCGGCGTGGAGGTGTTCATCATACTGGCGTTCGTCCCACTCTTGGGCGGGCTGTCGATGTTGTTGCTCGGCCGGCACAGCGTGCGGCAGCCGCGGACTGCCGCGGTCATCATGCAGCATCAATGAATGGGAACCCGAGCGATTTGCTCTCTTGCTGAAGGAGAGCAAGCCTCCGCCTGCGGCGCTTGCAGGCCCGCCCGGCGGATAAACGTCCGCGCAGCCCGCGGCCCCGAGCCAACTCAGCCGGGCTGGCGTGCCACCTGGTTCCATCCTGCCATCGCCACAGGATGGTGACGCACTGTCGCTGAATCGGGTCAACCGGCTGCGATCCGGCGCTGCACCAGGTGGTCGAGACTCCGCACGGAGGTCTCTCGCGATACCGCGAGGCGTAGCAATCCGGCTTTGGGTGGAGTCAAAGCCCCATCTGGACGTGCCCGTGATTCACCGGACAATGCGGGCTTTCGAAATGCCGCTGACACAGGCGTAGACGTCGTGCGTGCAGCACCATGACGGTGCCGAGCACCAGTTGGACCAGACTGCGCCAGACGTCCTCCCAACGGTCCTGAACTGCCATGACGCCGAGCAGCACGCGGCGCAGCATCCGGCTGCCTCGCCAGGGCCGGGGAATGATCAGGCACGGTCCGCGGTTGGGCACCGAACGGGTATGCGCGGCCGAAGAGGCGCAATCATAGCGGATCAAGAACTCTCTCGCTGTGATGCGCATCGTTGTCAGCGCAACCGCCTGAGCCGGGCACGGCCGGTTGCCGGTCACGCCGAACGGGATGTAGGTCGCATCTCGCCCGTGCAGCTGATCCCAGCGCGACGGGTTGAACCGATCCGGATCCTCGAAGCCGCTGCGCTGATAGTCCGAATGGTTGAAGCAAAGCACGGAGCCCTTGGCGATCCTGGTGTGCTCGTCGACGACGATCTCGTTTGAGGCGATCCGGTGGGCGACGCCGAACAGCGGATACTGGCGCAAGCTCTCGTTGATCACCGCATTGAGGTAGCGGTCGTCATCCGGATCGGCGAGCAGCCTTTCGCGCACCGTGGGGTGCTTCGCCACCGCCATCAGCAGATGGGTCATCGCCTCCGACATCTGCACGATTGCGGTGTTGAAGAACACGCCCTGCAGGTAGAGCGCCTGCTGCCGCGTCGAGCCAAGATCGGGCAGCGACGATGCCAACGCTCCCTGTTCCACCTTGTCCACCAGGAACGCGGTGAGGCGGTCGCGCCGCTTCATGTGTCGCAGCCCGCAGCATTTGAGCGCGGTGACGACGTCGTCGGCATTGGCGACGATCATGGCACGCGCCGCCGCTGGGCAAGCCTCGCCGAACACCAGCTCGTAGTAGAATTCGGCCCAGATCGGCATCATCAGGTCGCGCAGCCGGACCCGCCGGAGGCGGCGCGATCCGGCCTGCTCCAGCACCCGAGCTGCGCAACGAGCGATCAGCGACTCCGACGTTGCCCGCGAGACTGCCAGCAGGCGCCGGGTGGCACGTGCGACCTCCTCATAGCGCGGACCGGCTTCGAGATGCTCCTGGTGGAGCTCTGGTCCCGGCGACAGCCAGTACCAGAACAGGTCGGACAATGCCGCACCCTTGCTGCGCCCGTCAGCCGCGGGATGGGCATAGACGGCGCGGAAGCGCGTCGCGTCCACCTGCGGACCAGGTATGGAGATCCCCTCGCTGCCGTTGAGGCGGGTGAAGATCAGCATCCTGAGCGCCAGCACTGCCCGGGGAAGCCAGAACGGAAGGCTGGCGCACACCGCCAGCACCAGTACGAGGCTGAGCAACATGATCAGAGATCCCGCTGTTCGAAATGCAGCATCCGGCGATCCGGATCGCGCGGCGTGCGGCAGCCGCACAACGACAGCGCGCGGGCGAGTTCGGTGCGCAGGGTTTCCAGCACTTGGCCCACGCCTCCGGCGCCGCCGAGTGCCAGGCCCCAGAGCACCGGACGGCCTACTGCGACGGCGCTGGCACCCAGCGCCAGCGCCTTGACCATATCGGTGCCGTGCCGGAT
>CAXUNX010000009.1:16107-36364 GCA_964252545.1 uncultured Acetobacteraceae bacterium
GGCGGGAACCGTATCGAGTTGCCGGCCGCCATGGTTGGACACCATCAGCCCGTCGGCGCCGCAGCGGATCGCCGGCAGCGCATCCTCGGGATGCATGATCCCCTTCAGCACGATCGGAAGCGTGGTCTTCGAGCGCAGCCATTCGATCTCGCGCCAGGACAGTCCGGTCGAGAAGACGATGTCCCGCACCCGCCCCGGCACGCCGTTGCGACCGGGCTCGCGCATGTTCTCGCAAGCGTAGCCGGCCGGCAGCGCGTGGAAGCGGTGGTGCTGCTCGCGGCCACGCTGCCCGAATACGGGAGAGTCCACGCTGACCACCAGCGCTCCGCATCCGGCCGCTTCGGCGCGTCGTACCACCGCCTCGGTGAAACCGAGATCGGGTTGAAGATAGAGCTGGAACCAGAGCCGGCCTCCGGCCGCTTCCGCCACCGCCTCGACCGGCTGCGTCGCCGCCATGCTGAGGATCATGACGGTTCCGGCGGCCTCGGCCGCGCGGGCGGTGCCGCATTCGCCCTCGGGATGGGCCAGGCGATGGAACGCGGTCGGCGCCACCAGCAGCGGCATCGACAAGGTCTGGCCGAGCAGTTCGGTCGTCAGATCGGGGGTGCCTGCGCCGCGAAGCACCCGCGGCACCAGGCCGATCCGGCGAAACGCGGCCTCGTTCTCGGCCAGCGTCTCCTCGTCATCCGCGCCGCCGGCAAAGTAGTCGAAGATCGCAGGATCCAGTCGCCGCTGTGCTTCGGCCTCGAACATGCGCAACGGCAGGCTGCGTAGGTCCGGCACCTGCGGGATCGTGCAGAGCTCGGGCACGACCCGGTGCCTCACGCCGCCGCGTCGACGCGCTGACTCGCGCTCTCGCGGGCAAGGAAGGCCTCGAGCGGCCGGCAGTGCGCCTCGCCGTTCCACTCGTTCTCGAGATTCTCAGCCACGTGGTGGGTGGCAACCAAGCGACCCTGGTCATAGCGCCGCACCACCGGGTGCAGGTACTGTCCCTCCTCGGAACGTACCGCATCGTCCTGCGCGATGCGACCGACGGTGATGTCGAACGGGTCGACCTGGTCGTGGTGCGGCCCGTATTCGAGGGTGACGATGAAGGTGCATCCGGAGCCTGCGAACCCGATCTCGTGCGCGTAGGCCACCGGCATCTCCTCGTAGTACCGAGCACTGCCGTCGCGACAAACGTCCAGCACGTCGCACAGCACACCGAACTGCTGCCAAAGCGCGGAGGTGCGGTTCACCCGCTCGATCACCGCCTGCATCATCGCCTGCGGCTCCGCCGCGAACGCGCGATGCGGCCAGACAGCTCCGTGATACTTCACCTCCAGGATCCGGTGCAGGGCGCGCACGCCATAGCGGAAGCCGTGGATGAAGCCGCTGGTTGATTTCTTATAGTCGCGCGCCTGCATCAGCGTGCCCGCGAAGTAGAGATCAGGAATGTTGACCGACTCCCATTCGCAGGTCTGCGCCGGAAACCGGTCACGCACCACCAGATCGGGACGGCAATTGCCGGCGAAGATTGAGGTGTCGAAGCGAAAGCCGGTGCACAGGATCACGCGGTCGTAGTGCAGGTCCTTCTTCACTTCGCCGGCGCGGGAAAAGCTGAAGGTGACGCGGTAGCCGTTATCGCCTGGCTCGATGTTGACGATGTTGCCATCGAGCAGCGCGTTCTGCGACTTCAGCTGGTAGGTGTCGAGCATGTTGTTGTTCACCGCACGCAGGTGCCCGACATAGTGCGTGCGCCACGCGAACTTCACCGGGCTCGGTCCGGCGACGTGGATCACCGCTGCGCTTTCCATCAGCCCGTCCGCGGTCTCGAAGGCGGAGTTGCCCTTGCCGACGATCAGCACGCGCTGGTCGATGAAATCCTGCGGCTCCACCGAAACATTCGAATAGAGTTCCGCCGAGTCGATGCCGGGGATCACCGGGATGTTCGGCATCGGCACCCCGGTGGCAACCACCAGGCGCTTGGCGCGATAGGTCCGGCCCTGATCGTCGGTGACGATGAAGTCGCCCTCGCGCTCGATACGGGTCACCCTCGTATCGTGCTGGATACGCAGGTTCCAGCAACGGGCGAAATCGGCAAGGTAGCGCACCATCTCACTTGCCGGCGGGAAGTAGCGGCGCGTATAGCGGGTGAACAGCAGCTCCGGGTCATCGGACAGCAGCGAGTTCCAGTCCATCCTGAGGTTCAGCTCGGGATCTGTCGTGCCGGTGTGCGGCTTGTTGATCGAGATCAGCTGCCCGTGCCTCGGATAGTGCCGGAACGAGGTTCCGGGCTCGCCGCCGGCCTCGAGGATCAGGTAGTCGCGTCCGGCTCGCTCCAGGCAGTAGCCGAGTTGCAGTCCCGCGGGTCCGGCGCCGATAATCAGGGTATCCATCGATTTCGTTCCTTTCTGGAGGAAGGAGGGTTTCCGGTGGCGGTCAAGCGGCCGCGAGCACGGCCTGCCGGATCTGCCGCAGGCGCGGCACCACCAGGGGGATGGTCAGCATGGTGCTGGCGATCGCCATCAACAGCAGCGCGGTGAAGGCCTGATCGCTGATGATGCCGCGATCGAGCATGACATTGGCGAAGATGATCATGATCAGCGCCTTGGTCTGCAGCAGCCAGCCGATCACAGCGGCATCGCCCGGTTCCCAGCCGAGCAGGCCGGCAGCCATGCGGATCCCTGCGAGCTTGCCGCCGACCGAGGCCAACAACAGGCCAACCGCGGCGGCGAACACCGCGGCTGAACCTACCTGCCAGCTGGTCTTCAGGCCCGTGCTCAGGAAGAACACGGGCATCGCGGTCAGCAGCACCGTCTGCCGAAACGAGATCATCCGCCTGCGGTCGAACCAGTCGGCGTCGAGTACCAGGCCGGACAGGAATGCGCCCACCATGAAGTGCAGCCCGCACCAGTCGGCCGCGAAACCGATGCCGGCAAGCCAGATCAGCGCCGCAAACCAGCGGTCGTGCTCCGGGATCCGGACCATCAGCCGGCGCACCGCCACGCTGGCCAACGCGAAGCCGACCAGGAAGCCCAACTGCCATCCAACCCGGTGCCAATCCAGCAGGATCAGCGCAAGTACGCCCCAGATCGCCACGTCGTCCAGGCTGGCGTAGCGCAACGCCCGCTGGCCGAGCGGCTGGTGCAGCAGGTCCAGCTTCTCCATGAACAGCACAAGGATCGGCAGTGCCGTGACCGCGCAGGCCATGCCGATGCCGAGCAGGAACTGCCAGGATGCCGCCCGGGGTCCGATCCAGCCCGGAAACATCAGCAGCGCGCCGGCGAAGGAGGCGCCGAGCAGCAACGGCGTGCCAAGCGCCAGGGCGGCGGTCACTCCGGTCTCGCGCCGGTGCGACCAGGCCTGCCCGAGGTCGAGTTCGATCCCAGCACTCCAGACGAAGATCATCACCGCCCAGGCGGCGATGCCGCCCAGCGCGCCCGATACTTCCGGCCTGAACACGGCGTGGTAGAGGCCCGGCATCAACGCTCCGAGGATCCCGGGCCCGAGCAGGATGCCGGCGACGATCTGTACCACCACCAGGGGCGCGTAGTAGTCGGTCCGGGCGAGCCGCCAGACCAGATAGGGCACCGCAAAGATGGCCAGCATCGCCAGCAGGAAGGCTTCCGACGTGTTCATGCGATCTCCCGACCGACTCTGCGTCCGCCCCATGACGACGGTCGGACGCGACGAGTTATTCCAAGGTGAATGCGATTTTTTTCGGCTTGCGCCCGGCCGAGCCGGAGCGGTCAGCGGAGCGAGTCGGCGGCCATTGATCCTGGGACGAAGGCATCAGCCGGGTGCATCGGCGTCAGCCGATAGGAGCCCGGCGGCTGGACCACAAAGTCGTAGCAATAGCCGCCCTGGATCAGGTCGTAGAAGAACTGGCTGCCGCCGATCACCGCCGGCACCGTCGGCAGCGTGAACATGGTGGCGTGGCCGAACTTCCACAGCCGCCCGTCCTCGTCCCAGGCCTCGCTGTAGAGGGCGAGCCAGGTATCCTCATCGAGATAAAGCCGGCGTCGCGGCGCCACATGGTGCTGGCCCGGCGCCAGCGTGCCCTCGACGACCCAGACGCGGTGCAGCTCGTAGCGGAGGTGGTCCTGGTCGGCGTGCAGCGGTCCCATCGCCTGCCGCGCCTCGTGCATCGCCAGCCAGTTGTTGTTGTAGGGCACGAACATCTCGCGCTTGCCCAGAAGCCGGAACACGTAACGATCCTGGCCGCCGAAGAACAGGTAGTAGTCGTCCAGCGACTCGTAGCCCTCGGCGTCAGGATCCGGAGTATCGTAGGACAGCGAGGGCGCTCGCCTGGCCCTGTGCTCGCCTGGCTGGTAGCGCCAGGCGACAAAGGGATCGGTGGCGTCGTCAAATGGCTGCCACGCGATGTAGCCTTCGCCGGCGCGCGACGCCGGCGCGTCCTGCAGACGACGCGTCTTGAAGTAATAGCGTCCGACACTCTCCGGCGTGGCACCCGGCGCGTAGAACGGGAAGTCGGTGATCTCGCGGTAGCCGGCGGTCTGCTCGATGCTGCCGTTGCCGGAGGCGACGTAGGTATTGACATGGGCCTCGCGAGCAGCGCCCCAGAAGGCGAGAAGATGGTTCCATACCGCCTCGGCGCCATTGGCGGGGATCGGGAACGGGATGCCGCCGGCAGCACCCCGCACGCCGGTGGCGATGCCGCTGGCCGCCGGCCCGGCCCGGGCGGCGTTGCGCGCGACGGCATCGTACCCGGCCTGCGGGAACCCCGCGGTGCGGCGGGCGGCGAAGACCCGCATACGATAGTCGGGATAGCGGCGGAACAGCGCGAGCTCGCCCTCGGGCAGCTCGGCGGCATAGCGGGCTGCGTTTGTGGCGTCGATGGTGAACAGCGGATGATCGCCTGCGAACGGATCGCTCCACAATGGCGCGTGACCGCCGGGTGGACCCACCAGCCCGCCGGTCCAGGGCGGGATGGTGCCGGCGGCGTTGCCGGCCCGCTCTGCCCCGAGAGGGGTCAAGCGGGAGCTCAGCGCGGCGGCTTGTTCCGGCGAGACCGCCGCCTGTGCGGCACCTGCGAACATCAGCCGCAGCAGCGTCAGGATCACGATTGCCAGCCGCATGGCGTCTTCCTAGCCTGGTTCCGACGCAAGCCATGACACGGCCGCGCGCGACGACGAAAGGCCGGACTTGGGCGATGACGCGGCGGATCGGCGGCCTGGCGCGTGCGGACGCATCCTGGAACGCGGATACAGGGTGCTCCTTCTCTGCTGCGGTCTGGCGGGTTGCACCATGCTGGGGCCGACGCCGCGCCACGCCTGGGGCGCAGCGCTCGGCACCGTGGATGGCTTCGACGTCCGCCTCGACACCACGATACGCTTGTCGCTGGCGGCACGGGTCGAGCCGCGCAAGGCGTCCCTGCTCGAAGACATCAACGCCGATGATGGCGACCGCGCCTTTTCCCCGGGCCTGATCTCCGAACGGGTCGATGTGGCCTCGCAGCTCGACATCAGCCGCGGCGATCTCGGCCTCGAGCTCAGCGCGGACGGCTGGTACGACGCCGCCTACAACCAGACCGACGCAGACCACTCGTCCGCCACCTTCAACCCGGTCTCGGTACCGGTCGACCAGTTTCCTGCCGAGACGAGGCGCCTGCTGGGGCAGACGGTCGAGCTGGACTCCGCCTACCTGCACGACAAGCTGGAGATCGCCGGCGTGCCGATCAGCCTGCGGATCGGCCGTCAAACGCTGCTGTGGGGCGAGAGCCTGTTCTTCGCGCAGGACGGCATCGCCGCCGGCCAAGCGCCGGTCGACCTGATCAAGGCGGCAAGCCAGCCGCTGGTCGAGGCCAACGAGCTCTACCTGCCGGTCACCCAGGCGGTGATCCGCGCCGGGCTGCCATGGAACCTTTCGCTCGAGATCTACAACCAGTTTGAATGGCGTCGAGACCGGATCCCCGGGGTTGCCAGCTATTTCAGCACCAGCGACATCCTCGACGCCGGTGGCGAGCGCGTGCTGATCCCGGGCGATGGCGGCCTGTTCCGGCAGCCGGACCAGGTCCCGTCCCCCTTTGGGCAGTTCGGTGCCGCGCTGCGCCGCGATACCGACAGGCTTGATCTCGGACTGTATGCCTTGCGCTACGACGCCAGATCGCCGGAGCCGGAGCTGGGCAACGCTCCCGGCAGCTACCGGCTGGCGTTTCCGTCCGGCATCGACCTGCTCGGCGCCAGCGCCAGCACCTACCTGGGCAACGACACGTTGTCGGGCGAGGTATCGATGCGGTGGCACCTGCCGCTGGCGAACCGGCTCCAACCGCTGGCGCCGACGATCGCGGCGCAACCCGGCGGCGCGGTGGTGAGCGGCTTTGCGACCGGACAGGCGCTGCAGGCACTCGTCTCCTATGAGCGGCAGCTGAGGCCGGGTGCATTCTGGGACGCGGCCACCCTGCAGGCGGAGCTGGCGGCGACCGACCTGCTGGCCGTCGAGTCCGGCTCGGCCAACCGGCTGCCGGGCACCACCGCCACCGCGTTGGCGTTGCAGGCGGTGTTCACCCCGACCGACTACCACCTGGCCCATTCCCTGGTGCTGGCACTGCCGATCGGCTTCGAGCTCGGGCTCGCCGGCCGCTCCAGCGTCGATCCGGGACGCGATGCCGGTATCGGCAACGTCACGCTCGGTGTCGCCGCCACCTGGCGCACCGTCTGGCAGCTGGGTCTCTCGTTTACGCACTATGTTGGAGGCGCTGCGCTGCAGCCGCTTGCCGACCGCGATTTCGTGGCAGCGTCGCTGCAGCGGACGTTCTGAGATTTCCGTCGTTTGAAGGAATAGATCGGGGCACTGAAGCGTCTTGGGCTAGAGAAGCAACGGGTGGAGCCGCTCGGCATGCGATGCGTCCTCTGCTTTGCCGGCAGCGCCCGCCCACCGGCGGCAAGTCCGGCCTGGGCGTGAGGGCGGAACGTGAGCGGCGTCTTGGTCGCGCGATGATCGCCAGCCTGCCGGCGCTGCGCCGCTATGCGCTCGGCCTCTCGGGCAGCGTCGCGCTGGCCGACGACCTGGTACAGGATTGCATCGAGCGGGCGCTGTTGCGTCTCGATACGCTGGAGAACGAGAACGGGATCACGCCGTGGCTGCGCACGATCCTGTTCTCCGTGTTCGTCGATGAGCGTCGTCGATGGCGCAACCGGGTCGCCACGGCGGAGTCGGACGTGCTGGAGATGATGGTGGACCAGTCGGCGGCGCCTGACCAGCGGGCGGAGCTGGCGCAAACGATGAGGGCGATGACCACGCTGGCGCCGCAGCACCGGCAGGTGCTGTTCCTGGTTGGGGTCGAAGGACTCGGCTATCGCGAAGCGGCGGAGGAGCTGGGTGTGCCGATCGGCACCGTGATGTCCCGCCTGGCAAGGGCGCGCGACCATTTGCGCGAGGTGCTGGACGCGGCCACCTCCGCCAAAGGGAGGAGATCGTGAGCGTGCCGCCGCCTCCGAGCGAAGAGGAGCTGCATGCCTTCATCGACAATGAACTCGCACTCCGTCGTCGCCGCGAGATCCTGCTGCTGCTGGAGCACGACCGGGCGCTGGCGGAGCGCATCGCCGGCTTCAAGGCCGACCGCGACCGGCTCCGTGCCGCATTCGCCGGCTTGTCCGGGCGCCCGGTCCCGGAGTCCTGGACCCGGCGGATCGAGGCGGCGACCACATCCGGTCCCAGGCCGGCAGCGTTCCCCAGGCGCTACGCGGTCGCCGCCGGCATCGCCGCGGTGCTGGGCAGTACCGCTTTCGCCGTCCGGCAGTGGCCACGCGTCGGCGGCGGCGGTGGCGGCGATACCATCCTGGCCAGCGCGGAGGCGGCACGCGGGGGCACCACCCGCGGCCGAAGGGCGGCACCGGACCAGCTGGCCACCGCCGGCTCGCGTGACGCGATGCTGCAAACGGCGCTTGGCATGAAGGCGCGCGTGCCCGACCTGGAACGCTACGGCTTCCGGCTGGCGAGGCTCGAGCTGTTCGGCCGCGCGGCGCAGCTGCGCTACACCGACCAACGGCAGCGGCTGCTGACCATCTACGTGGACCGTTCGGACGGCAACGTGCGCTTCGACCTGCTGCGGCGTGGCAGCACCCGGATCTGCATCTGGCAGGACGACGTGATCGGGGCCGTGATCATCGCGCCGATGTCCGCCGGCGAGATGATGCGCGTCGCCAGCAGCGCCTACGCTGATCTCAACCTCTGACAAACGGTGATCGGTCATCCTTGATGCCGGCCCGGCAGGGAGAGAACCGGCGCTCACACACCTTCAGGCTCACCGACCCCTGACCGGCCTCGCCTCCCTGTTCCGACGGCTTCCTGCTATAGCTTGCCGTGAAGACCAACATGGAGGAGGTGCAGGAAATGCTCACAGCGCCGCGCAGGCCGGCAACCTCGGCTGGTGCTGCTGCGATCGGCGCGACCCAAGCTGAGCGATGATGCCGGAAAGAGCCGACGCGGTGGTCAACGTGGTGCTGGCGGCCGACAGCCAGGGTCACGACCGAATTGCCAACCAGCGCCAGGACCGCGATCAGGCGATCGCCGACCTCCAGAGCGCGGCCTCGTTCGCGCCGGTTGGCCTGGTCGGTCCATTCGTCATCCACCTGTCGCTTGCGGGCGGTCGCCTGCTGCTCGACGTGCGCGACACGGACGACCGCAGGCTGCGCCTGTTCATCTTCTCGCTCGGCCCATTTCGCCGCCTGATCAAGGACTACCAGCTGCTGGTTGACAGCCATGAGCAGGCGACCCAGGGCGCGCACCTGCAGGCGATCCAGACAATCGACATGGGCCGGCGCGGGCTGCACGACGAAGGCGCCACGTTGATGATCGAGCGCCTGGCTGGCAAGATCGCGATCGACTTCGATACGGCGCGCCGGTTGTTCACCCTGGTCACTGTGCTGCACCGCCGGATCTGAGCCGGCAGCGGTTCCCGAGGGCCAGCGGGCGCACCCGCGAACGCTCGAGTGTCGGCCGGAAGATGCTGCCGACTACCGGCGAGGGACGCCTGGCGCTAACGGGTCAAGGTGCGGTCGGCGAACGGGATGCTGATGGCGAGTTCCGCTTCGATCTTCAGGGATGAGCGGAGCTGTTCCGGGATCGGCCGGCTTTTCGAGGTTGCCCGATCCACAAAGACGCAGACGGTTTCCGCCATCCAGCAGAGCCGGTCGTCGGCCTTGGCATGGCCCACCAGCTCGAAACCGAGCGAGGAACGTCCGATGCGCCGCAATGCCAGCCGGGCTTCGAGGATGTCGGCCGGACGCATCGGCGACAGGAACGTGCATGAAAGCGAGGCGAACACGGTGCGGGCGCCAAGCGCGGTCCAGTCCGCCGAGAGCCGTTCGGCAAACCACCGCTCCACCAGCGCAACCACGAAGTGCGCGATATAGGGCGGATGAACAATCCCGGCCGGATCGGTGTCCTGTTCGGTGATCTCACGGTCTTCCGAGAAAAGTGTCTCAGCTTGGCTCATCGGGTTCCCGGGACTGGATGGATATCCTGCAGGCATCATCTCGAACGCTGCGCCTGCCGGCTGTGCCAGTGTTCGCTGATCTCGATGACGGCAGCCGCCGTTTCCTCGATCGAACGATGGCTGACGTCGATGATCGGCCATCCGTTGCGGCTGCATAGGCGGCGCGCCCAGGCCACCTCGTCACGCACCGTTTGCAGATCGACATAAGGGTTGTCGGCTTCCGTGATGCTCCCCAGCACGCCTCCCGGAGCCAGGATCCGCACCCGGTTGCGGCGGATCTCGACCAGGGTGCGGGCATCGATCGTCAGCCCGACCACCGGGCATTGGAGCTGCATCAGCTCCTGTGTCAGGGGCACGTCCGGCACCAGCGGAACGTTGGCGGCCTTGACGCCGCGGTTGGCGAGATAAAAGCAGGTCGGCGTCTTGGAGGCGCGCGAGACACCCACCAGCACCACGTCCGCCTGCCGCAACTCAGCGCTCGACTGGCCGTCATCATGCGCCAGCACGAAATGCATGGCGTCGATACGCTTGTAATATTCCTCATCCAGCACGTACTGGCTGCCGGGCCGCCCCTGTGCAGGCTCGTGCAGAGTGTCCTGCAACACCGAGATCACCGGATCAAGCACGTTCACGACCTGAACACCCAGAACGCCACAGGTCGCTTCCAGCTGAGCCTTGAGCTTGCGGTCCATCATCGAGGACAGCACCGGGCCCGGATCGGCCTCGATCCCTTCCAGCACGCGGTGCAGGTGCAGCCGCGTGCGGATCAGGTTCCAGCGGTGATAGACGACGTGGGCGTGCTCGAACTGCGCCACCGTGGCGCGCGCAATCGAGTTGAGCGTCTCGCCGGTGGCGTCCGAGACGAGATGCAGGCTGATCCGATGCTCATCCACTGGACAGCTCTCGCAGGTAGGCGGCTCGCTGTTCTTAGGCCGCTTCCTTGGTCCGGGTCTGCAACGCCGCCTGTGCCGCAGCCAGGCGGGCGATCGGCACCCGGAACGGAGAGCACGACACGTAATCAAGTCCCAGCAGCTCGCAGAACTCGATCGAGGACGGATCGCCGCCATGCTCGCCGCAGATGCCGAGCTTGAGGCCGGCCTTGGCGGCGCGCCCCTTCTCGGCGGCGATCCGCACCAGCGCACCGACCCCGTCCCGGTCGATGGAAACGAACGGGTCCTTCGGCAGCAGGCCCTTCTCGATGTAGTGCGGCAGGAAGGTGCCGGCGTCGTCGCGCGACAGGCCGAAGGTGGTCTGGGTCAGGTCGTTGGTGCCGAACGAGAAGAAGTCGGCCTGGACTGCGATCTGCTCGGCGGTCAAGGCCGCGCGCGGCAGCTCGATCATGGTGCCCACGCTGTAGTCGATCGCGACCCCGGAGGTCTCGACGATCTGCTTGCCCACCGCCTCGACGTCGGCCCGCGTCACCCGCAGCTCGGCGGCGCTGCCGACCAGCGGGATCATGATCTCCGGATGCACCGGCGTGCCGGTTTCGCGCCCCACCAGAACGGCGGCCTCGAAGATGGCGCGCGCCTGCATCCGGTAGATCTCGGGGAAGGTGATGCCCAGCCGGCAGCCGCGGTGGCCCAGCATCGGGTTGCTCTCGGTCAGTGCCGCGTGGCGCTGCCGCACCGCGTCCACGCTCTCGCCCATGTCCCGCGCCAGCTCCGCCAGCTCGGCGTCGGTGTGCGGCAGGAACTCGTGCAGCGGCGGGTCGAGCAGGCGGATCGTCACCGGCAGGTCGGCCATGATGCGGAACAGCGAGGCGAAGTCGTCGCGCTGGAACGGCAGCAGGGTCTCGAGTGCCTTTGCCCGCGCGGCCGCGTCCTCGGCCATGATCATGCGCCGCACCGCGCCAATGCGCTCGGGGGCGAAGAACATGTGCTCAGTGCGGCACAGCCCGATGCCCTCGGCACCGAACCGGGCCGCGGTGGCGGCGTCCTCCGGCGTCTCGGCGTTGGCGCGGACCTTGAGCCGCCGCACCTGGTCGGCCCAGCCCATCAGGGTGGAGAAGTCGCCGGAAAGCGTCGGCTCGACCGTGGCGACGCGGCCTGCGAACACCTCGCCGGTGGAGCCGTCCAGGGTGATCCAGTCGCCCGCCTTGAGCACGTGGGCGCCAACCGACAGGGTCTGCGCCTTGTAGTCCACGCGCAGGCCGCCGGCGCCGGCGACGCAGGCACGCCCCATGCCGCGCGCAACCACCGCGGCGTGGCTGGTCATGCCGCCTCGGGTGGTGAGCACGCCGCGGGCCGCGTGCATGCCGTGCACGTCCTCGGGCGAGGTCTCGATGCGCACCAGGATCACCTCCTCGCCCTTGGCGGCGCGCGCCTCGACCTCGTCGGCGGAAAACACGATGGCGCCGCCGGCCGCACCCGGAGACGCCGGCAGGCCGCGCGACAACAAGGTGCGCTTGGCCTTGGGGTCGAGCGTGGGGTGCAGCAGCTGGTCGAGGGAGGCGGGGGCGATGCGGCCGATCGCCTCCTCGTGGCTGATCAGGCCCTCCTGCGCCATCTCGATGGCGATGCGCAGCGAGGCGGCAGCGGTGCGCTTCCCCGAGCGGGTTTGCAGCATGTAGAGCTTGTTTTGCTGCACCGTGAACTCGATGTCCTGCATGTCGCGGTAATGCCGCTCCAGGGTGTCGCGCACCCGCAGCAGCTCGGCATAGGCCTCGGGCAGTACCGTCTCCATCGAGAGCTCGCCCTCCTTGGCGCGGAGCTGCGACATCGGCTGCGGGGTGCGGATGCCGGCGACCACGTCCTCGCCTTGCGCATTCACCAGATACTCGCCGTAGAAGATGTTCTCGCCGGTGGAGGGATCGCGCGTGAAGCACACGCCGGTGGCGCAGTCGAGGCCCATATTGCCGAACACCATGGCCTGGACGTTCACCGCGGTGCCCCAGTCGGCCGGGATGTCGTGCAGGCGCCGGTAGGTGCCGGCGCGCGGGTTCATCCAGGAGCCGAACACCGCGCCGATCGCCCCCCAGAGCTGGTCGGCTGGCGATTGCGGAAACGGGCTGCCGGTCTCGCGCGCCACCAGATCCTTATAGGCTTCAACCACTTGGCTCCAGCTCGCGGCGCTAAGCTCGGTATCCTCCAGCACGCCGAGCTCGTTCTTGGTGTCCTCGATGATCTCCTCGAACCGGTGATGCGAGACGCCGAGCACCACCGAGCCGTACATCTGGATGAATCGGCGGTAGCTGTCCCAGGCGAAGCGGGCATCCCCGGAAGAGGTCTCGAGGCCCTGCACCGTCTGGTCGTTGAGGCCGAGATTCAGCACCGTATCCATCATGCCCGGCATGGAGACGCGTGCGCCGGAGCGCACCGAAACCAGCAGCGGCCGCTGCGCGTCGCCGAACCCCAGCCCGACCGCCTGCTCAACCAGCCCCAGCGCCGCGTCGACCTGGTCGCGCAGATCGGCGGGATAGCTTCGCCCGTTGCGATAGAACTCGGTGCACAGCTCGGTGGTGATGGTGAAGCCGGGCGGCACCGGCAAACCGATGCCTGCCATCTCCGCCAGATTGGCACCCTTGCCGCCCAGCAGGTTGCGCATGTCCGCACGACCTTCGTTGCGGCCTGCGCCAAAGCTGTACACCCACTGCGACATGAACCGGTCTCCCTCGCTCGCCGGATCGGCCGATCCGGGTTGATCTCAGACTAAGGCTTACCGGGTTTTTCAACTTGTCAATCGAGAACCTTGCCAAAGCATGCGCCAGAAGCCCGGCCCGGTCCTGCGGCCACCCCTGGCGTGCCCACTTATTGCAATTCCATCAGCGTTCTGCCAGGACCTTATGGCAGGGTGCTCGGGATGATGGTCTGCACGATGGACGCGTCCAGCGCCTCGTAGTCGTGCAAGCCGATCAGCCGGTAAAGCTCCTCGCGGCTTTGCATCCGATCCACCATCGCCTGGGCGCCACCGTGGGCGCGGATCGACGCATACAGATCCGCCTGTGCCTTGTTGGCGACGCGAAGCGAGGAGACCGGCCAGATCATCATCCGGTAACCCATCTCCTCGAACTGCGAGGCCGTGAAGAACGGCGTGCGGCCGAACTCCGTCATGTTGGCGAGCAGCCGGACTCCCGGCATGCGCTCGGCGAAGGCCCGGAACATCTCGGCGGTGGTCAACGCCTCGGGGAATATCGCATCGGCGCCGGCCTCGATGTAGAGCTTGGCCCGGGCGACCGCGCCATCCAACCCCTCGGAGGCGACCGCATCGGTTCTCGCCACCACCACGAGATCACGCCGGCCCCTGACCGCTGCCGCCACCTTGGTCGCCATGTCGCGTGCGTCGACCAGCCGCTTGTCGTTCAGGTGGCCGCACTTCTTGGGCAGCACCTGGTCCTCCAGGTGGACGGCGGCGGCACCCGCCTCCTCGAAGGTCTGCACCATGCGCATCGCGTTGAGAGCCTCGCCGTAGCCGGTGTCGCCATCCACCAGCACCGGCAGGCCGGAGGCGCGCGCCACCTGCCGGATAAAGAAGGCGACCTCGTCGATGGTGATGATCCCGAGGTCCGGCAGGCCCATCGACGCGGTCATCGCCGCGCCGGACAGGTAGCAGGCCTCGAAACCCGCATCGCGAGCCTGCAATGCCGCCATGCCGTTATGGGTGCCAGGGATCTGCAGGATGCCACCACGCTCGAGCAGCTGTCTGAAACGCAGGCCGGCCGCCTCCCTGGGTTGGTCGGCGGCAACAAGGTAAGGCATGATGATATCCTCCTGGCGGTTGGAACGATCGGTCAGGGGCGACGGTCGAGCGGCGTGAAGGCCAGGTTCTCAGGGCCGACATAGTTGGCTGCAGGCCGGATGATCTTGCCGTCGATCCGCTGTTCGATGACGTGCGCGGACCAGCCTGCGGTGCGCGCGATCACGAACAGCGGCGTGAACATCGCGGTCGGCACACCCATCTGCGCATACGAAACCGCCGAGAACCAGTCAAGATTGGGAAACATCTTCTTGGCGTCCGCCATCACGTCTTCGATCCGCTCGGCGATTTCGTACCGGGCGAGCGAGCCGTTCTGCCCGGACAGCTCCCGCGCCACCCGCTTGATGACCTCGTGGCGGGGATCCGAGACGGTGTAGACCGGGTGGCCGAAGCCGATCACCACCTCCTTGGCCTCGACCCGCCGGCGGATGTCGGCTTCCGCCTCTGCCGGCGTCGCGTAGCGCTCCTGGATCTCGATCGCCACCTCGTTGGCGCCGCCATGCTTCGGGCCTCGCAGGGCGCCGATGCCGCCGCTGATGGCCGAATACATGTCCGAACCGGTGCCGGCGATCACCCGCGCTGCGAAGGTGGAGGCATTGAACTCGTGCTCGGCGTAAAGATTCAACGAGGTATGCATCGCCCGGCTCCAGTCCGGGGGCGGCGCTGTGCCGTGCAGCAGGTGCAGGAAATGTCCACCGATGCTGTTGTCATCGGTTTCGACATCGATACGCACGCCGTTATGCGAGAAATGGTACCAGGCCAGCAGCATGGAGCCGAGCGAGGCCATCAGCCGGTCGGCGATGGCGCGTGCCCCGGCTAAGGGATGGTCGTCCTTTTCGGGCAGCACGCAGCCCAGCGCCGATACGCCGGTGCGCATCACGTCCATCGGATGGGCCGACGCCGGCAACGCTTCGAGCGCGTCGCGGACTGCGGCCGGGATGCCGCGCAGCCGCTTCAGCCGCGACTTGTACGCCGCGAGCTCCGCGCGGTTGGGCAGGGCGCCGTGCACCAGCAGGTGCGCGATCTCCTCGAACTCGCACGCCTCGGCGATGTCGATGATGTCGTAGCCGCGGTAATGCAGGTCGTTGCCGGTGCGGCCGACCGTGCACAACGCGGTGTTGCCGGCGGCCACGCCGGACAGCGCCACCGACTTCTTCGGCTTGAACAGGCTGGGGGCCACGGCGTCGCTCATGTCCGGTTCCTTCTGCTCGGCATCAGAAGATGCCCGGGTGACCCGCCACCAGGCGGTCTTGCGGGACCATCACATTCAACTGTGTCAAGGCGTCTGCGGACAAGGTCGGCAGGCGCTGCACCACATCCAGGAACCGGTCCTGCTCGGATGTCTTCAGAACGCCCTCGGTCAGGATCCGGAACTTGCCGATATAGGCCTCCCGTCCCCACGGGGTCGCGCCGAGCGTGTGGGCATTCGCCACCGCAAGCTCGTCCGCGATGATCCGGCCGCCGCGCAGCGTGATGATGATCCGGCCACCGAACGCTTTCACGTTCGCATCGGTCGCATGGTAGCGCTCGGTCCAGCTCGGCACTTCCACGCTCCGGATCCTGGACCACAGCCGGACGGTGTCCGGACGCTGCGCCCGTTCCGGCAGGTAGGAGCGGACATGGTGCCAGGCGCCGTCCTGCAGCGCCACCGCCACGATATACATGATCGAGTGGTCGAGGGTTTCGCGCGAAGCGGCGGGATCGAACTTCTGCGGGTCGTTCGAGCCGGTGCCGATCACGTTGTGGGTGTGGTGGCTGGTCTCGATCAGCACGTCCTCCACCTCGTCCCAGTTCTCCACCTGCCGCCCTAGCCTGAAGCACAGATCAATCAGCGCCTGGCTCTGGTACTCGGCCGAGTGCTCCTTGGTGTAGGTGTCGAGGATCGCACGCTTGGTTTCGCCGGGTGCCGGCAGCGGCACCTGGTAGTGCGCGCTCCTGCCGTCCAACATCCAGGCGATGACGCTGTCCTCGCCCTCGTAGATCGGACCTGGTGCCGACTCGCCGCGCATCGCGCGGTCCACCGCCTCGAGCGCCAGCTTGCCGGCGTGCGACGGCGCGAACGCCTTCCAGGACGAGATCTCGCCCTTGCGGGATTGCCTGGTTGCCGTGGTCACGTGCAGCGCCTGCTGCACCGCCTGGTAGATGATCTCGGTCGGAAGGTTGAGCAAGGCGCCGATGCCGGCGGCGGCGGACGGGCCAAGATGCGCCACGTGATCGATCTTGTGGGCATGCAGGCAGATTGCGCGCGCGAGGTCGACCTGGATCTCGTAGCCGGTGGCGATGCCGCGCACGAGATCCGCGCCGGACCGTCCGGTCTGCTGCGCCGCCGCCAGGATGGGCGGGATGTTGTCGCCCGGATGGCTGTATTCGGCGGCCAGGAAGGTGTCGTGGTAGTCGAGCTCGCGCACCGCGGTGCCGTTCGCCCAGGCGGCCCATTCCGCATGCACGCGGACATCCGGCGCGCAGCCGAACAGGGTGGCGCCGCCGGGGCGCGCATGCGCCAGCGCCTGGTCGCGGGCGGTCACCACCGGATGCCGGTTGATCGACGCGATCGCCACCGCCGCGTTGTCGATGATCCGGTTGATGATCATGGCGGCGACGTCGCCTTCCACCGCCACCGGATCGGAGGCGACGGCAGCGATCTTCCAGGCGAGCTGGTCCTGCCGCGGCAGGCGGTCGCTTTCCGGATGAACCCGGACATCATGGAGGATCATCGCTTCTCTCTTCGGGTGCGGTCGGGCACGGGCGCCAGATCTCAGGGAAGGCACTATCGGGCCGCGCCGCCCGGGTATAAAGCCCGCTTGTTGCTGATTGATGCGTACGACCAGGCGGAGGTTGCGGATGTTGCGGACGGGATCCGGGCCGAAGCTGTTCGCTGGCGAGCGGATCAGACGGCTGCGCGAGCAGCGGCGCATCAGCCAGGCGGCGCTGGCCCGCGGCATCGGGCTTTCGCCGAGCTATCTGAGCCAGATCGAGTGCGACCAGCGGCCGCTGCCCCGCCCGGTGATGCGCCGCCTGGCGGAGCATCTCGGTGTTCAGGTCACGCTGTTCGAGAACAGCGAGTCGCTCCGCCTCGCGCATGATCTGCATGAAGCGAGCGCAGATCCGATGTTCGGCGACCGGGCCATCAGCCTCGCCGAGGCGGAGGCCACCATCCGGGCGGCACCGATCGTGGCAGAGCGTTTCATCAGCCTGTATCGCGCGCTTCGCACCCGCGTCGAGCAGGGCGACCCGGCCGGCAGGGGCACCCCGCCGGTATCCGCGTCCGGATCGATCTACGAGGAGGTGCGTGATTGGGTTCAAACCCACCAGAACCATTTCTCCGGATTGGACCATGCAGCCGAGGCCCTGGTCGAGCGCGAGGAATTCGGCCGCCGCAGCCTCTACGAGGATCTCGTGAGATATCTGCGCCGCAGCCACGGCATCAGCGTCGGCGGCGATCCGTCGCTGCTCGGCCAGGGCACGGTCTGGAAGCTGAACCGTGCGACTCGGAGCCTGGCGCTGGCCGAGGAGGCCTCTACCGAAAGCCAGGTGTTCTGGATGGGCCATATCGTGGCGCAGCTCGAGCAACGGCGCGAGATCGAGCGGGTACTCAGGCGCTCGCCGCTCCCCACCCGCGAGGCGACCGCGCTGGCCCGGGTCGGGCTTGCCAACTACTTCGCCGGCGCATTGATGATGCCCTATACCCGGTTTCTCGAGGAGGCGCGCTCGGTCCGCTACGATGTGGCCCGGCTGCAGCGCCGGTTCGGCGCCAGCTTTGAGCAGGTATGCCACCGCCTCAGCACCATGCAGCGACCCGGCATGCCAGGAGTGCCCTTCTTCTTCCTCAAGACCGATGTCGCCGGCAACGTGTTGAAGCGCTCCTCGGCGACGCGCTTCCAGTTCTCCCGCTTCGGCGGTCCGTGTCCGCTCTGGAACGTCTATGGTGCCTTCGCGCGCCCGGGTGAGACGCTGGTGCAGCTCGCGCGCACGCCGGACGGCGTGACCTACCTGAACATCGCGCGGACGGTCGGCCGAAGCGACAATGCCTATCTGAGCCGCCCACGCTCCGTCGCCGTGGTGCTCGGCTGCGAGATCGACTACGCACCGCTCACCGTCTATGCAGTCGGACTGGATCTCGGCAACCCGGCCGCAGCGGTGCCGATCGGACCCGGCTGCCGGTCCTGCGAACGGCTTGACTGCCGGCACCGTGCGGTTCCACCGGCCGGCCTCACGCTCGATGTCGGTTCCGGTGAGCGCGGGGTGGTGCCGTACAAGATATCGAGCTGAACCGCAGCTTTGGCCTTGCAGCGCGATAAACAGCAAGGAACCAACCAGGCTGTGTGGAAACACATTGTTGTTGTGCAGGATGGTCGGGAAGCGAGGTCAGCTCCGATCCGACGCCCGCTCGTTGTATCCAGGCAGCTTGATGGAGAACGGCGATGGCCAAGGTTCTGACCGTGGTAACCTACCGCTCGGTCTCCGACGGGCCTGCATCGCGGGCCTCTACGCTGGGCCCCGCCGCCGCTCATGCCTCCGCCCGAACAGGACCGCCGCAAGTTTTCACACAACCTTGAGCCATCGCCGCCGTAGGCTTTCTGCCCGGAAGCCAGATCGGCGGATACCCGTCATGGCTCATCCCGGCGAGGCTCCCCGCAGTCCGCCATCAACATCCAGTATCACACCAGTGACGTAGCCGGCGCCGGCAAGGAAGACGATCGCATCGGCCACCTCCTCCGGACGCCCGATCCGGCGCAGGGGAACGCTCGCCGCGACCTGCGTGAAGACGCGGTGCTTCATCTCCTCGGCTTGCCGGTCCCACCAGGGAGTGTCGATCACGCCGGGCGACACTGCGTTGACGCGAACGGGGCCCAGCTCGCGCGCGAGCGGCAGGACCATCGCCCCGAGCGCGCCGTTGATGGCGGCCAGGCCCGATGTGCCTGCGCCGCCCATGCGCGCGGAGACGGCGGTGACGAAGGTGATGGAGCCCCGGGAAGAGAGGTGGGGGAGTGATCCCTGCGCGCACTGCCACTGCACCCAGAACTTGCCGTGGAAGCCTTGTGCCAACTCTTCACGGGCGAGCCCGGCGAGAGAGCCCGCGCCCATGCCGCTCGATGCGGCGACCACCAGATGGTGCAGATGGCCTGTGCGCCTGAAGAAGGCGTCCAGCGCGCGGCGGTCGGAGGCGTCGACCTGCTCTCCGCTCGCGCCGGGGCCAAGCAGAGCCAGCGCCCGGTCCAGCCTGTCGCGATCCCTCCTCGCAATCGTCACGCGCGCGCCGACGTTCATGGCGAGCCTTGCCGTGGCCAGACCCACGCCGGACGTGCCGCCGATGACGACGAGGGTCTGATCGATCAGCCTCATGGAACGGCTCCAGGACACCTGGTCAAGCGACGTCGGCTCGGTCCGCCTGCACGGGAGTACCCAGGACCCGGGCCCGATAATGCTGGCCCGCTTGCGCCAGCGCCGCATCATCGAGGTTGCGGGCGTCGTGGACCGCGAACGGCGCCTGCCACAGCCAGCCGCATTTGCGCACAGTGGCCCGGAGCGGCGCGAACAGTTCGTTGATCGTCATGCCGACCGGCTGGTAGCTTGCTGGCGGCCCCCCCGTGGTCGTCGCGGCGAGCACCGGCAGACCTGTTGTGGAGGCGGCGATCTCCGGCTCCAGGTAGAACAGCGGCGTCAGCACCGCGTCCTGCCAAGCCTTGAGCAGCGGCGGCGTCGAGTACCATTGCAGCGGGAACTGCAGCACCAGCCTGCTGGCGTGCAGCAGCCGCTCGCGCTCGGCCGCTGCGTTGATACGGCCATCGGGGTAGAGCGCATAGAGATCGACCGTTTCCAGCCCGGAAAGGCCCTCCAGCCCGGCGAGCAGCCCGCGATTGGCCCGGGAGGCGGTGAAGTCTGGATGAGCAAACAGCAGCAGGGTAGCCAACCGCGAGGTCTCCTCGGACGCTGGATCGTGACGCATCGCCGGGCATTGGACCAACTGATGTCTGTTATGCGATGCCATTCACACGATGAAGCTCCGAGCCATCGACCTCAACCTGCTGGTGATTGTGGACGCGCTGCTGGACGAGGCGCATGTCGGCCGGGCCGCCGTGCGCCTGGGCCTGTCCCAGCCCGCCGCCTCCAACGCCCTGGCCA
>CAXUNX010000010.1:0-35883 GCA_964252545.1 uncultured Acetobacteraceae bacterium
GAGGGCCGCCGCTCCAGCAGCCGCCCCCGCCGGCGGCCCTCCCGCCTCCGGCGGCACCGGATGCGCTGCCGAATCCGGTTTATCCTTCCGGCCCGCCGGAAGGCGCCGCTCCCCCGGGTGATCCGTCCGGGCCGGTGGCGCCCGATGAGCCGCCGCCGTCCGATTAATCGCGCAACCGAGACGGCCACGGCGAGGTTAAGCCTGTTATGACACAGACAAGCAGCGCCAGTCGGCCGCCGCTTCCCGGAGCCGGCAGAGCGGCTTTCCTGCTGGATTTCGACGGCACGCTGGTGGATATCGCGCCCGCGCCCGAGCTTGTTCAGGTGCCGCCCGGCCTTGCCGACACGCTGATCCGACTGCGCGCCCTGGTGGGCGATGCGCTCGCGGTGGTGACCGGGCGCCCGATCGAGCAGGTCGACGCGTTCCTGCCCGGAGTGCCCTACGCGATCGCCGGCGAGCACGGCACCGCGTTGCGCTCTGCGCCCGGCCAGCCGGTGTTGCGCGCCGACCTGCCGCATCTGCCGAAGGATTGGCTCCACCAGGCCGAACGCCTGACGGCCCTGTTTTGCGGAACAAGGGTGGAGCGGAAGGCCGCCGGGCTGGTGCTGCATTACCGCGCCAACCCGGGTGCCGGTGCGGCATTGCGCGAAGCCGCCGAGGCGATGATCGAGGGCGAGAAGGCCTTTCACCTGCAGCCGGCGAAGATGGCTTGGGAGATCCGGCCCGCCGGCATCGACAAGGGCAGCGCTGTACGCCTGCTGATGCAGCAGGCGCCGTTCTCCGGGCGGCTGCCGGTGTTTGTCGGCGACGACGTGACCGACGAGGACGGGATTCGCGCCGCGATCGAGCTTGGCGGCACCGGCTTTCGCATCCCGGACGATTTCGACGAGCCGGAGGCGGTGCGTGGATGGCTGACGCTGCTGGCTGCCGGCGAGGAGCGCGCGTGGGCCGTCTAGTTGTTGTATCCAACCGGGTTCCTTCGCCCCGCGAGCGCAGCCAGCCCGCTGGCGGCCTGACGGTAGGCCTCAAGGATGCGATCCGCGGCCAGCCGAGCTTGTGGTTCGGATGGTCCGGCCAGACCAGCGCCAACGCCGGCCAGGGCGCCGACCCCAAGCCGAAGCTCAACATCCAAAGCGGGGTCACCTATGCGACCATCGACCTGACCCCGCAGCAGCATCGCGGCTTCTACCAAGGATATTCCAACCGGATCCTTTGGCCGCTCTGCCACTACCGGATGGGTCTGGTCGAATACAGCCGGGAGGATCTGGACAGCTATCTCGAGGTGAACGCCTTGTTCGCCCGCAGCCTCGCACCCCTGCTGCGTCCGGACGACACCATATGGGTGCAGGACTACCATCTGATCCCGCTGGGCGCCGCCCTGCGCGACGCCGGCGTGACACAGCGCATCGGCTTCTTCCTGCATACGCCGTTTCCGCCGCTCGCGCTGTTCGGCGCCCTGCCTGGCGCCGACCGGCTGATCCGTTCGATGGCGGCGTATGAGCTGATCGGGCTGCAGACCGCGGAGGACTGCGCCCATCTGCGGCAATCGCTCGAGGCGCACCGGGTCGCAGCGCAGGCCGATGCGTTCCCGATCGGCATCGATCCGGACGAGTTCAACAGCCAGGCGGTGGCCGCCGTCAATGGCTCCGAGCTGCTGCGTCTGCGCGAAAGCATGGCCGGCCGGTCGCTGATCCTCGGAGTGGACCGGCTGGACTATTCCAAGGGGCTGCCGCAACGCTTCATGGGCTATGAGCGGCTGCTCAAGCGCTTCCCCGAGCACCGTTCGCACGTGACGTTCCTGCAGGTCGCCCCGGTCTCGCGCGGCGATGTTGCCGAATACAAGACGCTTCGCCGCAGGCTCGACGAGCAGGCCGGCCGCATCAACGGCGAATGGGCGGAGTTCGACTGGGTGCCGATCCGCTACATTACCCGCGCAATCCCGCGCGGCACGCTCGCCGGGTTCCACCGCTTCGCGCGCGTCGCGCTGATTACCCCTTTGCGCGACGGGATGAACCTGGTGGCGAAGGAATATGTCGCCGCCCAGGACTCGTCGGATCCGGGTGTGCTGGTGCTGTCGCGCTTCGCGGGTGCGGCACCGGAGCTCGCCGATGCGATCCAGGTCAACCCTTATGATCCGGACGAGATCGCGGAAGGCCTGCACCAAGCCTTGTCGATGCCGGCACCCGAGCGCAGCGCGCGTTGGGAGGCGATGAACGCGGCCGTGCACCGGGCAACAGCGGCGAGCTGGGCGCGCGACTTCCTCCAGGCGCTGCAGCAACAGCCGCCGCATGCGCATTGAACGGCGCGCCGGGGGCTTCGCCGCCGCGGTAGGGCTGCTGGCGCTCGCGGTCGCCTGGATCGCCGAACACCGCCTGTTGATGGCGCCTTGCGCACTGTGCCTGATGGAGCGCTGGCCGTATCGGGCGATGTTCTTGCTCGGTTTGCTTGCGGTCGTGCTGCCGCGGGCCGGCCGAGCGGTTCTCGGCCTGATCGCGCTGTCGCTGGCTGCCGCGATCCTGGTCTCGCTTGCGCATGTGGGGGTGGAGCAGGGCTGGTGGCCGGACCCATGGCCGGCCTGCATGGCGCCGCAATTCCACGGCGGCAGCTTTGCCGAACGCCTCGCCTCGATGCCGCGCCACCCGGTCAAGCCATGCGACTCGCCGAACCGGCTGTTCAACATGTTGCCGGCTTCGATGGCCACGCTTGATCTGGTCTATGCGGTGCTCATTTCTGCGCTGTTCGCGCTGATCGTCCGTTCCAGGAGAACCCCATGAGCCAAAGCCAGGCGATGCAACCAGGCGAGCCCGATCTCGCTACCCGGATCAGCCGCATGATCCGGGTGGACCACGCCGGCGAATACGGTGCCGAACGGATCTATGCCGGACAGCTCGCCGTGCTCGCCAACAGCGACAAGGCCGAGTTGCTGCGACACATGAAGGACCAGGAGACCAACCACAAGCAGGTGTTCTCGGGGCTGGTCGCGCGTCGGCGGGTGCGGCCGACCGCATTGCTGCCGATCTGGCACGTGGCGGGTTTCGCGCTCGGCGCTCTCACCGCGGCGATGGGGGAGCGGGCGGCCATGGCGTGCACGGTTGCTGTCGAGGAGGCCATCGACGAGCACTATGCCGAACAGGCGGCGATGCTGGACCAGAGCGAGGCCGAGCTGCGCGGGACCATCGAGGCGTTCCGGCTCGAGGAGCTCGAACATCGCGATATCGGGCTCGCAAACGAGGCGGAGCTGGCGCCGGCGTATCGGCTGCTGTCGCGGGTGATCAAGACCGGATGCAAGGTGGCGATCGCGGCGAGCGAGATTCTCTAGCCCACCTTACCAAAGCCCGCCCTGATCAGGACTATGTCCCCATCAACAGCAGCCGCGGGAGGAGGGCTTTCTCCGGCTCAGTATTTCAGGCCGGTGTCGCACAGCACGGTTGCGACAACCGCATCGGCCGCGAGCCGATCGGAGGTCAGCAAGGCCGCGCAGGCGCCCACGTTCGCTGCTGCCGAGTAGCCGACATGCAGCCCCTCTCGGATCGCGAGCCATCGCTTCCAGCGTTCGACTTCACGATCTGTGATGGCGACCGAGAAATCCATCAGGGTAGCGTCCCAATGCGGCGGTACGCTGCCATAGCTGGTGCCTTGGACGAGGTGGCGGGGCTTGGTCACCGGCAGCCCGGCGAGCGGCTGGCAGCCTTCCGGCTCCACCGCCACGCACAGGACGGAGGGGCGGCGCTGCCGTAGAAAAGCGGCCACGCCGAGGAACGTGGCACCGGTGCCGACCGTCGCCACCCAGACGTCCACCTGCCCATCGCACTGCGCCCAGATCTCCGGGCCGGTGGTTTCCCGATGCGCCTGCACGCACTCCGGCGCATGGAACTGGTTGACAAAGACGCCACCCTGCTCCGCGGCTTTGCGGGGGGCCGCCTCGGCGGCAGCGCGCACGTCCCGGCCCGTGACCTGGCCCGGCACGCCATCGACCTGCGGCACCAGAACCACCTCAGCACCGAGCGCTTCCAGCATCCGCGTGCGCTGCGGGCTGTTCCCGGCCGACATGGTGACGATCAGCGGATGCTCGAGCGCAGCACAGGCGACGGCGAGGCCGGCACCCATGTTGCCGCTGGTCATCTCGATCACGGGTGCGCCGGGAGCCAATCGCCCGGCCGCCCGCGCGGCGAGCAGGACGCCGCGGGCGGCCCGGTCCTTGACGCTGCCGCCAGGTTGCATGAACTCCGCCTTGGCCAGGATGCGCCCTGGTCCGGGATAGACCCGGTCCAGCGCGATCAGCGGCGTGCCGCCGATCAGCTCCAGCGCCGACGACATGATCTCGGCAGAAGGTGGCGGATCACGTGCCAAGGGCATGCAGAGAGAATTGCCGCCGTGCTGACTTCGGGTCGGCTGCGGGATCCGTTCGAACGCTGGACCCTAGAGGCGGCTTCGGCCGCGCCCGAAGAACAGGCTGATGACGAACAGCACCAGGAAGATGAAGAACAGGATCTTGGCGATGCCGGCGAAGGTTGCGGCAAAGCCGCCAAAGCCGAGCACCGCGCAAACCAGCGCCACGACCAGAAACACCAGCGTCCAGTGAAGCAGCTCCATTGCGACCCCTCCTCAGTATGGCCGGTGCCGCGGCGGTGGGGGAAGCGGATGATGGTGGTAGTGGTGGTGATGACGGTAGTAGCGCGGCGGCGGCGGCCGGTAAGGCTGGGCCTGGGCTGTGGCTGACACCAGCAAGGCGGCGCCAAACACGATGCCGAGCGCGGAAAGCAGATGGCGCATGGTAACCCCCAACCGGTTCATGATCCGAAACGATGCAGCATCAGCGCGACACGTCCGGCTTTGTTCCCGATGGTGATCGCGGCGCTTGCAAAAGACGGTGGCCCGAAGCCCAGGCCCGGATTCCGTGAGAAGCCAAGATCCTCCTCCGGTTGTCCCAGGAAACCCCGCTTCAAGCGACCGCTATTGTCCAGGTCCTGGAACGCGGCCACCGCGTAGACTCCAGGCGGGATGCCGGCGATCCGCACGGACACCTCACCCTGGTGCGCAGGCACCACGGCGTGCAGCGCGCAGGCGTCGGACAGGAACTCGGCCCTGGTGCAGACGCCGATGCGGATGTGGCCGCGATGGTCGCGCACGCCCTGCACCACGATCTCAAGGCTTGCCGCCTGGGCGCGAGCGCTTGACCCAGGATACGTTGCTGCGACGATGGCCGCCGCCATCATCAGGCAAACCGACGGTCGGTTCATTGCATCGGGTAGGCACGTCCGCGCCAGGTGGCGGTGCGGCCTCGTGCCGCCCGGATCAGCGCGTTCCATTGCACCGCCAGCATCACCGTCACCCCCAACGGGCTGAACAGCACGCTGCGCGGATCCTGCCGGAAGCGCACGGCAAGCAGCGTGCGCAAAGCCAGGCTCAGGCCGCAGGCGCACAGCCGCACCCGGTCGGGCGATGCCGCCGCCAGCAGGAACGGAAGCACGTGGCCGCCGCCGAGCAGCGCGGTCCAGAACGGCAGCGCACGCCGCGTCGCCATGCCTTCCGTAGCGTTCTTGTTGAGGCCTTCCCAGACCTCGCCGAAGCGGGTGTACATCCGGCATTGCGCAAGCGGCGTTGCATCAAACAGCGCGGTGGCGAACCCCGCGCGACGAAATGCGCGCGGCAGCTTCAGTCCGTCATGCATCGACGCACGGATGCAGCCGTGGCCGCCCATGGTTCGGTAGGCGTCGGCGCGCACGATGAACAACTGCCCGCATCCGGCGGCGAAGCCTTCCACGCGCGGGTCGCGGTCGAGCCGCTGCGGCCGGTAGCCGAGCAGCAGCAGGTGGATCAGCGGCAGCAACAGCCATTCCGACCAGCTTCGCGTGATCTGCCGTGGAAAGCCGCTCGCCAGCCCGAGCTCCGGCTGTGACAGCATGAGCCCAGCCATGCGCGATAGCGCGTCGGCAGCCAGCGTGACGTCGGCGTCAACAAACACCAGCAGGTCGTGGCAGGCATGCCGCGACAGCGTGTCGCAGGCATACTGCTTGCCCGACCAACCGGCCGGCAGCCCCGATCCGCGCACCACCCGCAGGCGCGGGTCGTCGAGCGCCGACAGGATGGCGGGGGTGGCGTCGGTGGAACCGTCATCCAGCACCAGCAGCTCGATCTCGCAGTTGCGGTTGCTCAGCACGGCGGCCACAGCGGCCCCGATATGTGCCTCCTCGTTCCGGGCCGGGATCAGCACCGAAACCGGTGCGCCCCGGATGGCCGGCGGCGGCGCGCGCAGCACCCCCAGATTGCTCAACGCCACCAGCAGCGGCAGCAGCGCGAGAGCAAGAGCAATCCAGCCGAGCGGATCCATGCCGCTCAGGCTTCTTCTTCGTGGGCAGCGGAAAACCGGCTGCCGGAAACGGTGGCGCGGGTGCGCCGATACAGATCGTAGACGGTTGAGCTGCCGACACGGCCATGCAGCACCGGGCTGAAACGTGCCTTGTCGCGGCTCATGGAGTCCGCAGCGAGCGCATCCATCTCGGTGGCCAGGGCATCCTGCAGCCGCTCGGTCCATTCCGCCGGTCGCACCGACGCGTCGCCGGCGATGGGTGTGCCGAAGCGAAGCAGCAGGTCCGGCTTGCTCTCGTTCCAGAACGCATATTCAAGCGCAAGCGGCAGCAGCACGGCGTCGGGCACCGCGCGGGCCAGATGGGCGATGCCGGGCCGCAAGCGGACCGGCCGCACCCGGGAGTCGGTGAAATCCCCTTCCGCGGTGACCCAGATCATCGCCCGTCCACCAGGGCCGCTGTTCGCGAGCACGTGCCTGGCCACCGACAGGAACCGGCGGGCTCCCGAGCGGCTATCCTTTTCAATGCCGAAGATGCCGAGGCGGCGAAAGAAGCCGTAGCGCGCCAGCGCCTGCGCCTCCATCGGCCCGAAGCCGGGCCGCCCACCGAACAACCGCTTCGCCAGCACCAGATAGAGCGCCGGATCCCACCAGGAAGGGTGGTTGCCATACACGACCACCGGGCGGTCGCGCGGCAGCAGGGGCATGGCACCGGACCGCCGAACTGCGTGGAAGCTGCTTCGCAGCCTCCAACTCAGGTAGGAGCTGAACAGCTGGAACAGCAGCTCCGATCGTAGCGCCGCCGGATCGCCGTTCAGCGGCTCCATTGGCTCAGGCGCGCCGGACGGCCAAGTTGGATTTTGCGTCCGAGTCGAGGCTGTCGGCGGCGATCCAGCCGGACATCATGACCATCGGCATGCCCGGACCGGGATGCGCTGCTCCTCCGGCGAGGTACAGGCCCTCGACCTCGCGCGAGCGGTTGCCCGGCTTGAAGGCGCCCATGAAGCGGCCGTGGCTGGCCAAGCCGTAGATCGCGCCGTCAAGCACGCGGTAGCGCTGGTGGATGTCGGCAGGAGTGAGCACGCGCTCGGTGCGTATGCGCGATTCGAGGTCGGTAAGCCCGGCGGTGCGCGCCAGCTTATCGAAGATCACCCGCCGGTAGGCCGGAAGCATCGCCGACCAGTCGTGGTGCGGCCGGAGATAGGGCGTGTGCACCAGGATATACAGCGCCTCGCCACCC
The DNA here is from genome assembly GCA_964252545.1 of uncultured Acetobacteraceae bacterium. GTDB lineage: Bacteria > Pseudomonadota > Alphaproteobacteria > Acetobacterales > Acetobacteraceae > Lichenicoccus. The sequence goes on from CAXUNX010000010.1 coordinate 7,548, forward strand.
GCGGGAGCCACTCCCGGCTCGGTGACGCTGGGAGCTGCGAGATAGCAGGTCGGGTCGGGCGCCGGCTCACCCTTGTGGTAGATATGGTCGAACTCTTCCTCGGCATCGCGCGAGAACACGAAGTCGTGGTGCGCAAGGTGCGGGTAGGCACGATCCAGGCCGAGATACAGCACCACCCCGGAACAGGCGGGTTCACGCCTCTTGGCGCGTGCGAAACGTTTCCCGGCCTCGCCGCTGATCAGTTCGCGGTAGGTGCGCACGCTGTCCATGTTGGAGATCACCGCGGCAAGTGCCACGCGTTCGCCGCTCTCGGTGACCACGCCGCTGGCGCGGCCACCCTCGCGCTCCACCCGGGCAATCCCGGTGCCGGTGCGGAACTCCACGCCCAGCCGCTCAGCGAGCGCCACCAGCGCTTCCGGCACCGCACGGGTGCCGCCGATCGGATACCACACCCCCTCGGAAGTCTGCATGTGGGCGATGCTGCTTAACACGGCGGGGGCCAGATAAGGCGAAGAGCCGACATACTGGACGAAATGGTCGAGCATCTGCGCCACCCGTGGATCGGGCACGCGCTTGCGGATCTGGCGCGCAACCGTGCTGCCCATGCGCAGGCTCATCACGTCGCGAAGCGTGTCGAGGTCCATGTTCTTGCGGAAATCGAGCGTGTCGCCGATATCCTCCACGGAGCGCCAGAAGAAGAACTTCTGGCTGACCTCGTGCAGCTTCTCGCTCGCTGCGATGAAGTCGCCGTAGCCCGCCTCGGACCGGGGCGAATAGTCACGCAGCCGCTTTGCCATCGCCACGCTGTCCTGGTCGAGGTCGAGCACGCTGCCATCGTCAAAAAAGCAGCGCCATTGCGGGTCGATGCGGCGCAGGTCGAGATGCGCGTCCATCCGCTCTCCGGCCTCGGCGAAGATCCGCGACAGCACCGACGGCACCGTGAGGATGGTCGGTCCCATGTCGAACCGGAAGCCAGCGTCGCGGTGCTCGGCCGCCTTGCCGCCGAGCCAGGGGTTCTTCTCGAACACCACCACCCGGTGTCCGCGCGAGGCAAGCGTGCAGGCGGCGGCGAGGCCGCCCAGGCCGCTACCGACCACTCCGACGGGAAGCATGCTGCTCAACTTGACGTCCTTTCGGCGAAAGCCGGGGCCGGTCTGTGCGGAGCAGGCTGGTCGGACCACTGCATGTCGGTGCGCACCTGCCTCAGTCCGAGATCCCTTGCCAGCAGCCGCGCGCTGATCCGCGCTCCCTCGAAGATCACCGGCAAGCCGCTGCCTGGATGCGTCCCGCCGCCCACCAGGTAAACGCCGTCGAGATCCTCGAAGCGGTTGTGGGGTCGGAGGTTCAGCATCTGCGGCAACGAATGCGCGAGGTTGAAAACCGCGCCACGGTGCACGTCGAGTTCGTTTTCCCAGTCATCGGGGGTGACGATCTTCTCGAAGACGATGCGCTCCTCGATATTTCCGAGGCCGGCCTGCGCTAGGCGGGCTAGGGCGAGGGCGCGGTAGCGGGCGCGCTCGGCCGCATTCCATTCGACGCCGCCGGCGCGGGCGTGCCCCACCGGCACCAGCACATACAGCGTGGAGCAGCCTTCCGGCGCCAAGCCGGGATCGGTCACGCAGGCGTTCTGCATGTAGAAGGATGGCGCCTTCGGCGAGGTCAGGCCATCCTTGATCTCACGGAAATTCTCCCGGTATTCGCGGGCCAGGAAAATGGTGTGGTGTGCTGTCTCCGGCAACGTCCCCTTGATGCCGAGATACATCATGAAGGTGGAGCAGGAGAGCCGCTTGCGGGCGATCCTGCGGTCGGTCCAGCGTCGACGCAGCCGGTCCGGCACCAGCTGCGTCATGCTGCGCAGGAAATCCGCGTTCAGCACCACCGCATCCGCCTGCTGCACCCCGGCCTCCGTGCGCACCCCGGTGATCCGGCGGCCTTCAAACAACAGCTCCTGCACCGGCTCGTTCATCCGGAAGCGCACGCCCATGCTGCGCGCCGCCTTCTCCATCGCCCGCATCACCGACACGGTGCCGCCGCGCGGATGGAAGATGCCGAACTCGTACTCCATGAACGCGAGGATGGTGAACAGGCTCGGGCAGCGGTAAGGCGACATGCCCAGATACTTGCTCTGGAAGGAGAAGCCGAGCCGGATGCGCGGGTCCGAAAAGAAGCGCTTGAGGTCCTGCTCCACCGAGCGGCCCGGGCGCAGCAGCGGCAGCGCGCGCAGCATGTCCGGGCGCAAGAGGTCGCGCCAGCCATGGAACGGACGCTCCAGCACCGGCCGGAACGCCTCGAGCTTGGCGCGATTGTCCGCCAGGAAGCGCGGGATCGCGGCGGCGTCGGCAGGGCAAATCTCTGCCACGGACCGCTGCAGCGCGGGGATGTCGCTGCTGGCGGTGATACCGCCACCCCCTTCAAACAGCAGCCGGTAGTGAGTCTGCAGCCGCATCAGCTCGACGCTATTTTCGAGGCAATGGCCGCACTCGGCGAAGATGTCCGACAGGATCCTGGGATAAAGAAAGAAGGTCGGGCCGATGTCGAACTGGAACCGCCCAACCTCGTTGCTCGCGACGATCGTGCCCGAACGGCCGCCCACCGTGCCGTGGCGCTCATGCACGGTAACGTCCGCGCCGGCATTGGCCAGGAGCATGGCGCTGGCAAGACCGCCAGGTCCGGCACCAATGATCGATACAGCCCGAGTCACGGCTGGTTTCGGTTCATCGCGTCGCGTTCGTGAAAAGCTTCATCCAGCGGTTGAAGTTACATGCTTTGCTGCCGTCCGGAAGATGCGATGTTTTTTGCCGGATGCGAAACCCCACCTTGAAATCCCGTTTTCCGCTCCCTTGCGTCGGTTTCGAACGTCACCGAAATTGCCTGCATGGGTCAGACCGCCAGCTTCCATTCGATCTACCGTCACGGCTTCGCCCGGGTCGCCGCCTGCACCATGCCGGTGCAGCTCGCCGACCCGCACGCCAATGCGCTGGCAACCGCGGGTTTGGCTGCAGAATGCGCCTCCGAGGGCGCTGTTCTGGCAGTGTTTCCGGAGCTCGGACTGAGCGGCTACACGATCGACGACCTGCGCCAGCAGGACGCCCTGCTGGACGCCGTAGAAGACGCACTGGCCATGTTGCGGGAGCGTTCCGCCGCGCTGCTGCCGCTGCTTCTGGTTGGCGCGCCGCTGCGTCATGGTAACGCAGTGTTCAACTGCGCGGTCGCCCTTCACCGGGGACGCATCCTCGGCGTGGTGCCGAAATCCTACCTGCCGAACTACCGCGAGTTCTACGAGGCGCGGCAGTTCGCCTCCGGCGTCGGGCATCGCGGCGAGACCGCCAAAGTCGCCGGAGAGCTTGTGCCGTTCGGCACCGACCTGTTGTTCGAGGCGGCCGACCTGCCCGGCCTGATCGTGCATGCCGAGATCTGCGAGGATGTTTGGGTGCCAGCACCGCCCAGCGCCGCGGCAGCGCTGGCGGGCGCCACCGTGATCGGCAACCTTTCGGCGAGCAACATCACGGTCGGCAAGGCCGCGACCCGGCGCCTGCTCTGCCAGGCGCAATCGTCGCGCGCCATCTGCGCCTATCTTTATGCCGCCGCCGGCGAGGGCGAATCCACCACCGACGTGGCCTGGGACGGCCAGGTCTCGATCTTCGAGGCCGGCGCCCTGATGGCCGAGACCGAACGCTTTCCGTGCGGGCCAGCCACCGCCATCGCCGATATCGACCTCGACCTCCTGCGCCAGGAACGTGCCCGCATGGGCACCTTCGAGCTCAACGCCCAGGCGATCCAGGCACGCGACCCGACAGCCGGCTTCCGGCGCATCGCCTTTACCGCCGCACCGCCCACCGGCGATATCGGCTTCAGGCGACCGATCGAACGCTTCCCGTTCGTGCCCTCCGACCGGGAGCGCCTCGGCCAGGATTGCTTCGAGGCCTACAACATCCAGGTGTCCGGGCTCGAACAGCGGCTGCGCGCCACCGGCACCGAGCGCCTCGTCGTCGGCGTTTCGGGCGGCCTTGATTCCACCCAGGCGCTGATCGTGGCGGCCCGCGCGATGGACCGGCTGCGTTTGCCTCGCGAGAACATCCTCGGCTACACCATGCCCGGCTTCGGCACCAGCGAGGGCACCCGCAGCAACGCCATGGCGCTGATGCAGGCGCTTGGCGTCAGCGCCGCGGTGCTGGACATCCGACCGTCCGCACGGCTGATGCTGCAGGAGATCGACCATCCGTTCGCGCGCGGCGAGCCGGTGCACGACGTCACCTTCGAGAATGTGCAGGCCGGGCTGCGCACCGACTACCTGTTCCGGCTCGCCAACCGGCATAGCGGCCTGGTGCTCGGCACCGGAGACCTGTCGGAGCTGGCACTCGGCTGGTGCACCTACGGCGTCGGCGACCAGATGTCGCACTACAACGTCAACGCCGGCGTCCCCAAGACCCTGATCCAGCACCTGATCCGCTGGGTGATCGGCTCGGCCCAGTTCGCACCCGCCGTGCTGCACACGCTCCAGCTGATCCTCGACACCGAGATCTCCCCCGAGCTTGTGCCGGCCCACCAGAACGACGTGCTGCAGAGCACCGAAGAGAAGATCGGGCCCTATGCGCTGCAGGACTTCAACCTGTTCTATGTGCTGCGCTACGGCTTCCGCCCTTCCAAGATCGCCTTTCTCAGCATGCAGGCGTGGCGCGAAGGCTCCTCGGCCGGCTGGCCGCCCGGGTTTCCGGCCGATCGCAGGCGGAGCTACGAGCTTGGCGAGATCCGGCACTGGCTGGAGATGTTCCTGCAGCGCTATTTCGGCTTCAGCCAGTTCAAGCGTTCGGCGATGCCCAACGGGCCGAAACTCAGCCCGGGCGGATCGCTCTCGCCGCGCGGCGACTGGCGGGCACCCTCCGACGGCAACGCCCGCGCCTGGCTCGACGAGCTCGCCCGCAACCTCCCCCCCGGTTGAGGCCGTATCAAGAGCATGGTCTAGCGTGTTGTTTTGGCGAGCATCTTGATGCTCTAGCGGATGAACAGTTGCATGCCGCTATAAGAAACCCATACCTCGCGGCCCTGCAGCCAGTCGGTGCCCAACAGCATCGGGAACAGCCCGTGCAGCGGTGCCACCGTCAGCACCGCCCCTCGCTCGGTCTCGCCGCCCACGCTGAAGGTGGCGAAGCGGTGCCAGTGATAGATCTGCTCGCGCATGTCGACGCCGCTGGTGACGCCGCCCGGCTCGGACGCCAGGATCGACGGGGCGACGCCCAGGGCTCGTGCGGCGGCTTCCGACAGCACCCGCGAACGCGCGCCGGTATCAAGCAGCGCGCTGAGCGGATGCCCGTTGAGCAGCACGGTGAGCGACACCCGTACGCCGTCTGGCAACAACGGCAGCGTCCGGAACCCGCCTTTCCAGGCCGGCGGCCGGGCGCAGGCGAGCGAGCCGGTGCGGATGCGCCAGAATGAAAGCCGCCCATGCGGCAGGTCGATGTCGAGATCGAACCGCGACAACACGTCGCCGCCAAGGAAGCCCACCACCGGCGGGTGGAGGCGGGGTGCCCCCGGAAGTGCTCCTACCGGCAGCAGCACGCCATCCAGTTGCAGGCTGCCGACGCTGAGCCCGGAGGCGCGCGCCACCGCCAGGGCCGCCTGGTTGCCGCCGGTGCCCTGCAGGCTCACCCGGGCGCCGCGGTCCACGTCGAGTCGGAGGGCGCGCGCCGCCTCCGGCGTGATCAGGCCGGCTTCCGAGCCGGTGTCGAGCATCAGCCGGACAGGTTCGCCTGAGATGCTGGCCGGTACCGAAAGGAACCCTGCATCGTCGCGCAACGGCACCTGCGCCACCCGCAGGCGCATGCATGTCGCCGCCGCCGCCGCCGCTTGCGGACCGGCGGCCAGCAGCCATACCAGAACGGTGGCCCCCAGCATTGCCGGGCTCAGCGCAGCGACCCATCGCCGTCGCACAGCCCCGCCGCTGCTTCCAACCATGGCATGCGGCAGGCGTTTCGGGTGCATCCACCATCCTGTGCAGGACATCTCATGAGCCGTTTGTTTGAGCCTTTGCGTCTGGATACGCTGCACCTCGCCAACCGGATCGTGATCGCGCCGATGTGCCAGTATTCCGCCCGCGACGGCCAAGCCGGCGACTGGCACATGATCCACCTGGGTCATCTGGCAGTCTCCGGTGCCGGCCTGCTGATCCTGGAAGCCACCGCGGTGTCTCCCGCCGGCCGCATCTCGCCGCAGGATCTGGGCCTTTATTCAAACGCCGATGAGGCGGCCCTCGCACGCGTCCTGGAGGCAATCCGCGATTGTTCGCCGATGCCCATCGCAATCCAGCTCGGCCACGCCGGGCGTAAGGGTTCCACCCTGCCGCCCTGGGACGGAGGCGCCCAGATCCCCTCCGACGCGCCAGACGGCTGGACCACCCAGGCTCCCTCGGCGCTGCCTTACTTCCCCCATGATGCGGCGCCGGCAGCACTTGATCAGGCCGGCCTGGAACAGGTGCGCGCGGATTTCGCCGAAGCGGCGCGGCGCGCGGCCCGGCTCGGCCTCGACGCGATCGAGATCCATGGCGCGCACGGCTATCTGCTGCACCAGTTCCTGTCGCCGCTCTCCAACCATCGGCAGGATGGCTATGGAGGCAGCCTCGCCAACCGTATGCGCTTCCCCCTCGAGGTGTTCGACGCCGTGCGCGAGGCGTTTCCCGCCGGCAAGCCGGTCTGGATGCGGATCTCCGCCACCGACTGGATCGCCGGGGGATGGGACCTCGAAGGCAGCACCGCCCTTTCGCATGCGCTTAAGCAGCGAGGCTCCGCTGCGATCCACGTCAGCAGCGGCGGCCTGTCGCCGCAACAGGCGATCACCCTCGGCCCCGGCTACCAGGTCAGGTTCGCCCAGCGGATCAGGGCGGAGGTCGGCCTGCCGGTGATCGCGGTGGGGCTGATCACCGAGCCGGAACAGGCCGAGGCGATCATCGCGAACGGAGAGGCGGACGCGGTCTCGCTTGCCCGCGCCATGCTGTTTGACCCGCGCTGGCCATGGCATGCGGCAGCCAGGCTGGGCGCGCGCGTTGCCGCACCCAGGCAGTACTGGCGATCGCAGCCGCACGGCCTGGCCGATCTGTTCGAGGGCGCCCGCCCGACCCCGCGCTAGCCGGCCAATCCGCCTCTGGATCATGGCCCGTTCACATGCGCTCACGGCGCATGTTCCAGCGCGTCATCCTGGCGATGCTCTAGGTGACGGTGCGACCAACACCGAAGCGTTGCTGCCGCCATTCCCCGCTATCCATGATCCCGGCCAGGATCGTGGCGGCGTCGCCAAGCTCGACATGGCGCAGGTAGAGCGGCGCGATGCCGAAGCGCAGGATGTCGGGAGCTCGCATGTCGCCGATCACGCCCCGCTCGATCAGCGCCTGCATGATCGGATAAGCGTGCGCGTGCGCGAAGCAGACCTGGCTGCCGCCCTGCGCTGGATCGGCCGGCGACACCAAGCGCAGTCCGTGCCCGGCGCAGAGTTCCGCCACCAGTTGCGCAAGGATCCCCGCCTGCCGGAGCGACTTGGCACGAACCGCGGCCATCGGCGCCTCGAGTGCGATGTCGATGCCGACCTCGAGTGCTGCGAGGCTGATCACCGGCGGCGTGCCGACCGCAGCGCCCTCGATGCCCGGCGCCGGGCGGAACGTGCTCTCAAAGGCGAACGGAGCCGCGTGTCCCAGCCAGCCCGCCAGCGGGAAGCGGACCATATCGTGCAGGCGCGGGGCCACGTACAGGAAGGCAGGCGCGCCGGGACCGCCATTAAGGAACTTGTAGCCGCAGCCGACCGCGAGATCGACGTCTGAGCGCGAAAGCTCGAGCGGCACCGCGCCGGTGGAGTGCGCGAGGTCCCACAGCGCCAGGGCACCGCCGGCATGAGCGCACATGGTCAGCGACGCCATGTCGTGCATCGCTCCGGTGCGGTAATTGACATGCGTCAGCATGACCACGGCGGTGTCGGGGTCTGCCGCGGCCGCCGGGAGCTGGTCGGCACTGACCAGCCGCAGCCGGTGGCCGCGACCTAGCAGCCGCGCCAGGGTCTCGGCGACATAGAGGTCGCTCGGGAAGTTGTCCTGTTCCGAGACGATCGTGCGTCGAGCCGGCCGCAGCTCGAGTGCAGCGCCAAGCAGCTTGAACAGGTTGACCGATGTCGAGTCCGCCACCGCAACGCTGCCAGGTGCGGCGCCTGTGAGTTGCGCGATCTTGCCGGCGATCCGCCGCGCCATGCCGATCCAGTCGGCGTCGTTCCAACTCCGGATCAATCCCTGGCCCCATTCCTGCTCCACCACCCGCGCCACCACCGCAGGCGTCGCCCGCGGCAGCGCGCCGAGCGAGTTGCCGTCGAGATAGATCACCCCGTCGGGCAGCCTGAACAAGGAACGAAAGCCCGCCAGCTCGTCCTCCTGGTCAAGCCGGATGAGCGCCTGGTGGTTCGACCGGCTCAAGGCGCTCGCCCGAGGCCCGAGCCGGCTGGATGCGGTGCCGTTCATGATCTCGCTCCTTGCCGGCGGTTGATCACCCGCCGCTGGCGACCGGCGCGGCTGGAGGCCTGCCAGGATGTTCTATGGTGCCCCGGCAGCAGGGGCCAGTGGCCATGCGCGCTCGTGCGGGCTAAGGCTTGGGGGAACCAGACGGACCGGGTGGAATGCATCGATCAGATTGGCTTCGCGCTGCCACGGCACTTGCCGGCGTGATCTTCGCGTCGGTGACCGGTTCCGAACCCGGCCTCGCCAAATCCAGCCTCGCCGCCGACCCGCTGGCGCCGATCGGGTTCAACAAGCCGCCGGTGATCGCGTCGAAGCCGGTCACCGAGACCCTCTGGGGCAAGCCGGTCACCGACAACTACCGCTTCATGGAAGCGCTGGATCCCGCCACGCTCGCTTGGATGAAGGCGCAAGGCGCCTATACACGGTCCGTTCTGGATGCGATCGGGCCCAGGGCCGCGTTGCAGAAGCGGGTGTCGGCCTTCACCGCCAGCTTCGGCTTCATCGAGGACTACGCCACCTATAACGGGCGCGCCTTCTACGAGGAGCGCAGCCCCGGCTCGGACAATTTCGACCTGATCGTCAGGGACGCGGCCGGCACGCGCAAGATCGTGGATGTCGCAGCACTGCGCGCCGCGCACAACAACAGCCCGTTCGCGATCAACTACTTCCTGGCAGCGCCCGACGGCAGCAAGGTGGCCGTCGGCATCTCCGAGGGCGGCTCGGAGGATGCGTCGATCTCCGTCTTTGACGCTGCCACCGGCGCCCGGCTGGCAGGACCCCTCGACCGCGCGCAGTTCGGCGCCACCGCCTGGAGCAACAACAGCCAGGTGCTTTATTTCATTCAGTTGAAGAAGCTGGCGGCGGGAGAGTCGCCGATCCACAAATACCTGGACTCCGCGCTGGTCCGCTGGGACCTGAAAACCGATCCGGTGCCGATCCTCGGGTCGGTCACCGGACGGGATCCGCATTTTTCGCCGGTGGAAAATCCCGAACTTGCGCTGACCCCGACCTCGCCGGTCGCGGTCGCCATCAACGTCAACGGCGTGCAGAACGAGCTGGCCCTCTGGCTGGCGCCCGAAGCGCGGCTGACCGACCCCGACCTGCGCTGGAAGCCGTTCGCCGTGCGCAGCGACGACATCAACAGCTTCGATGCGCATGGCAACGATCTGTTTCTCCTGTCGCACCACAACGCACCCACCTTCCAGGTGCTCGCCGTGCAGGCCGGCCAGCCTCTGGCCTCGGCGCGGGTGCTGGTGCCGGCACGGCCCGACCGCGTCATCGACTCCATCCACGCCGCAGCCGACGGGCTCTACGTGCTGGCGCGCCGGGGCGCCTACTCCGAGCTCCTGCGGGTGGCCTATGGGCGGGCGGCATCCGGCCATGCAGCGGCGGAGGAGATCACGCTGCCGTTCAAGGGCCATGTCGACAGCGCCTTCACCGATCCGCGCAGCCCGGGCATCTCGATCGCGTTGAACAGCTGGGTCGTGCCGCCCACCGAGTTCTCGTTTGATCCGGCGCGCCGCACCTTCACCGACCTGCATCTCGGCACCCAGCCGCCGTTCGACCAGTCGAAGTTCGTCGTGAGCGACCTGCAAGCCCGGGCGCATGACGGCGTCTTGGTGCCGCTCACCCTGGTGCAGCCCAAGGGCGTGCAGGGGCCGCAGACCGTGCTGATCCAGGCCTATGGTTCCTATGGCATCTCACAATTGGCCGATTTCAGCCCGCGCGACGTGAGCTTCCTGCTGGAGGGCGGCAGCTACGCTTCCTGCCATGTGCGCGGCGGCGGCGAACTGGGCGATGCCTGGAGGATCGCCGGCAAGGACGCGAAAAAGCCCAACACCTGGCGCGACCTGATCGCCTGCGGCGAGGATCTGATCGCGCGCGGCGTCACCACCAAGGACAAGCTGTTCATCTTCGGTGGCTCGGCCGGCGGCATCACCATGGGCCGGGCGATGACCGAACGGCCCGACCTGTTCGCCGGCGTGATCGACGCGGTGCCGGCGGCCAACACGCTGCGCGCGGAGTTTTCCCCGAACGGGCCGAACAACATCCCGGAATTCGGCACCGTCACCCGAAAGGACGGTTTCGCCAACCTTTTCATGGATGATACCATCCAGCATGTGAAAAAACATGTCCGCTATCCGGCAATCATGATCACCACCGGGTTGAACGATCCGCGCGTCTCTCCGTGGGAGCCCGCGAAGCTGACCGCGGCACTTGAGGCTAGCGGCACGCCCAATCCGGTGCTGCTTCGTATCGATGCCAAGGCCGGCCACGGCATCGGCTCGACCAAGACGCAAAGCGACGAGTTGTATGCGGACATCTACAGTTTCGTGTTCTGGCGGGCGGGACGGCACGGCTGGCGGCCCGATCGCGGCGGCACCGGCGGATAAGCCTCGCCGGCACCATCCCGGTCACAACCTCGTCACGGAACAGCGTGGAACATCCGAACCGCCGTGCCGTTGCCGATGCTTCAACCGGCGTCATGCCCCTGGCGGGACAGGATGGTGCAATGAGTGACGAAAACCAGAACTACGTCCGCTACGGCGACGATACTGAAACGGTGTCTCCCGACGAGTCGCACACCATCGACGCGATCATCGCCACCATGACCACCGAAAGCCAGACGGTGGCCGAACGGGACGGCCGCACGGTGCGCGCTTCGCACGCCAAGAGCACCGGCCTGCTGAAAGGCGAGCTGCACGTGCTTGCCGATCTGCCGCATGCCCTGCGTCAGGGAATGTTCGACACGCCGCGCAGCTACCCTGTTCTGGTCCGGCTGGCGCAAGGGCCGGGCGAGGTGCTGTCGGACAGCGTGTCGACGCACCGGGGCATGGCGATCAAGGTGCTGGGCGTCGAGGGCGCGAAGCTGCCCGGGCACGCGGCTGCGACCCAGGATTTCGTGCTCGCCACCGGTCCGGCCTTTGCGCAATCGGGCGCCGCGACCTTCCTGACCGCGATCAAGGGCATCCAGAAAGGCACCGCCATGCCGGAGGCGATCAAGCAGGCGATCTCCTCGACCTCGCGCGTCGCCAATGCCGCGGCGAACGCCCTTGGCGGCGACAGTGCGACCTTCGGCTTCTTCGGCCATACCAAGCGCAACCCGCTGGCCGACGCGTATTTCAGTCAGGCCGCGCTGCGCTACGGCGACTACATTGCCAAGCTCGGGGTGTTTCCGGTCTCGCCGGGGCTGGTCTCGATCATCGACGAGACGCTCGACACCGGCTCAGATCCGGACGCATTCCGCCATGCCGTGGTGCGCTACCTGCGCGCCGAGCCGGCCGAGTTCGAGTTGCGCGTGCAGCTCTGCACCGATCTGGACCAGATGCCGGTTGAGAACGCCTCGGTTGCCTGGCCCGAGGATCAGAGTCCGTATGTGGCGGTCGCCCGCCTGGTGATTCCCTCGCAGGAGGCCTACAGCCCCGCCCGTCAGGCCTATTTCGACGAGGTGCTCTCGTTCCAGCCGGCGCACGCCCTGGCTGCGCACCGTCCATTGGGCTCGCTGATGCGCGCGCGCCTTGCGACCTACCAGGCCCTGAGCAGCTACCGTCACGGCCAGAACCGCCAGCCGCAGCTCGAGCCGACCGACTTGCAGCAGGTTCCCGACTAGCCGGACGCTCGCAGGCGGGGTCTGGGGCTTCAAACCCGGCGGGGTCCAGGGGCAGAGCCGCTGGACGCTTGCCCATAAGGGGTCGCCGCTCAGCCTTCCGCAGCACAGGCTGCCGACCAGAGCTCCTCGTCCCGGTTGTCCGGGCATCCGGATTGCTGCCACAGGAAATAGGCGCGCTCGCGAATGCGCTGCTCGGCTCGTTCGCGCTCTTCCTGCCTGATCCGGACCACGTCGCCGACCGGCGCCAACGGGCCGCCACGACTCACATGGATGCGCGCATGCAGGCGATCCGTCTCCGACGTTGGCACCAGCTGCAGGTGACTGGCGGCCTTCAGCGCCTCCTGCACGCACACGGTCTCAGTGGCCGCGTCGTCCGGAACGGTGACGGGCACAACATGGAGCACGGTGTTACGTTCGTTCAACACGTCGACAAGGCGTTCTTGCATGGCGCGGGTCCTGCACAAAGCGGTCATTCGTATCGAAAACATAATGATACGAAAACGACCTGTTGTCATCAGCAAAATCCCTCCGGCGGCTGCCGGGTCGGAGGCTTCCGGCTTGCCGAACGGAGGCCGTGAGCTGTGGCTCCGGCGAGGCCGCTTGCTGCCCGTGTCTGGAACACGGCGACCGCGAGGTTGACGGATTGCTGGTCTGGCCATCTCGTGCTGGGCGATCAAGGAGTGGCCGGTTGGTTAAAGCAAACAGGGGGCTCGACGCGCTTCTGCTCGCCATCGCCGGGCTGATCGGATTTCTCCTGCTGGGGCCGTTGCTGACGATCCCGCTGCATGTTCCGCTGAACTACAATGAAGGCTGGAACGCTTATTTCGCCTGCCGGGCGGTACGGGCCTGCGCGGGGCCGCTCTATCCGGCCGCCAACAGCCTTGTCTTCAACAATTACCCGCCGCTCTCCTTCTACGTGATCGGCGCCTTCGGGCGCTATGTGGTTGGCGACATGATCGTGGCCGGACGGATCGCGGCGTCGGCATCGCTGCTGGCCTCGGCGGCCTTGCTGGGCCTGTGCGTGAGGCGGCTGGGTGGCGATATCCGGGGGAGCGTGTCCGCCTCGGTCCTACTGCTGCTGTTTGCGAGCAGTTTCTTTCGTGACTATGTCGGCATGGACGATCCGCAATGGATGGCACACGCGCTGATGCTCGGCGGCCTGGCAGTGCTGCTGCATCCACGGGCGGCCAGACCGAGTTCAGGGGTCCGTGTGGTGGTGGCGGCGCTGTTGATGACGGTCGGGGGCTTCGTGAAGCACAACCTGGTCGGGCTGCCGCTTGCGGTGACGGTCTGGCTCGGAATCGTGCAGCCGCGTGTCGCGGTTGTGTGGCTGGCGTCGGCGGCGTCAGCGATCGCGGCCGGGCTGGCTGCGACGGCAGCGCTGCACGGCAATGCTGCATTCACCGATATCCTGGCGCACCACCGTGTGTTCCGGGCGAGTCGGATGACCAAGGCGCTGGAGCGGCTGATCCCGCTGCTGCCGATGATGCTGATCGCCTGGCTTGCGGCTCGCAGACGGCCCGCAGGGGACCGGTCGATGCTGCTGGCATCGCTTCTGGTGCTGGCTTCGCTGCTGACCGGAACGCCGCAGCGGCTGGGCGACGGCGTTTACTACAATGCTCATTTCGAGACGATGATCGCGCTCTGCCTGATGACCGGGCTTACGGTCTCGCGGGCACTCGCCGCCCCGTCACGCTGGCGCGGCTGGGCGATCGGGCCGGCAGCGCTGGTCGGGTTTGCGGTGCTTCCGATGGTGTTGATGCTGCCGTGGCAGCTGCGGCGGGCGTGGGACGATATCGACCACCGGGGCGCGCGGGCCCTGGCGTGGCAGCCGGTTATCGCCCGCATCGCAGCCTCGCCGGCGCTTGCCGGATGTGAAAGCCTTTCATTGTGTTTCTGGGCGAACAAGCCGTTCACGGTTGATCTGTTCAACCTGGACCAGAACATCCTGACCGGAGGTTCGGTGGCCCGCTTCGATGGTCTGGCACGCAGGCATGCGTTTGGGCTGTTCGAGTACAGCGGCGATTCATTCGCCGGCACGGACGTGGCCGGAAGACCCGAGCGTGACCCGTTGCTGCTGGATCTGCTTGGCCGTGGTTATGCGCCGGTGGCAGCGGGGCCTGGCGGGGTCGTGCTGCTGGCGCCACGTGGGGCGGAGGCCAAGGTTCTTGGCAGTTCCAGGCCCGCGTTCTGCGGGCACGGCAACCCGGCTGGACGGGCCTGACGCGCATACCGGCCGAGACCGCAATCGTGGCCCATCCGGCTTTGCTTGGCTCGGCCGTTTTCAGGTCTGGGTGGACTCCGCCGGCCCAAGATGCTCCTCAAGGCTTTCGAGTGCGGACTCCGCTTCCTGATCAAGCGGGGCCGGCTCCTGGACCGCAACGCCCGGAGGCACGGCGTCACCGGGATCAACCGCACGATCACGGCGCTTCGCTCGGGAGGACCTGGCTGCCGGCCGGGTCGCCGCTGGCGGCGTGACCTCCGCGGCGGTGGTGTCTGGCGCCGCGGTCTGCCCCAGCCTGGCGAGCTGTTCCTCCAGGCTGTCGAGGCGCGCTGCCAGGCCGTTTGCGGTCCGGCTGACTTCGCCGTTCTTCGTGCGCAGCGTCGCCACCAAGCGTTCCAGCGTCTCGATCCTGGCTGCAAGCTGCTCCCGGCTGGCCGGCGTCGATGACGCGGGGGCGGAGGCGCGGGCACTGGCCTTGATCGTGCCTGCCGGCTTGACCGGTGACGCGCGCTCGGGCTTGCGCTTCGGTGCAGCCTTGGCGGTGACGAGCCCGGCGCGCTTGGGAGCGGCCGCGGGCGGGGTCGCCTTGTTGGGGCTTCGGGCGGTGGCCTGCGTCCGTTTAGGTTGACGGCTGGCCTTCGTGGGTGTGGTGCTTTTGGTGGGTTTGGCGGCGCGCGCCATGGTTCTCACTCCTGTTGGCTGGGGCGCGAGGGCTGGCGCAAGCGTTGTTTCCCCAAACACCTTGCTCGACCGATGCTATCCGCGACGGTCCGGGTAATCCGTGTCGAGGCCAACCTCGCGCCATTGCTCGATTTCGGCCAGCCGCTCCTTCAGCTTTCTTGAAACGGCATCAACCCCGAAACCGCCGAGCACCAAGTGGCGCGGCGGATCGGCGATCTCGGTGATGTGGATCATGGCCTCGCCTGCGCGCACGGGATCACCCGCCTGGGTTCCGCTGTTGCTTGCGGTCGATCTGATGCGGATGCCTGCCGTCTCCTCGTAGTCGGCAATGCTGCTTTGCGTCTGCTTGAGGGAGCGGCCGGCCCAATCGGTACGGAAAGGACCCGGCTCGACGCAGGTGACCTTGATGCCGAGGGGCTTGCATTCGGCCGCCAACGCATCCGAGAAGCCTTCCACCGCGTGTTTGCTCGCGGCGTAGTAGCCCGAGCCCGGGAAGCCAATGAACCCCGCCACGGAGGTGATGTTGAGCACGTGGCCATGGCGGCGCGTTCGCATGCCGGGCAGAACCGCCCGTGTGAGGGCGAACAGGCCGAAGACGTTGGCGTCGAACTGGTTTCGGATCTCGGACTCCACGCCCTCCTCGATGGACGACTGGTATCCGTAGCCGGCGTTGTTCACGAGAACATCGACGCGGCCGAACGTGTCTTCGGCGGCTTTCACCGCCGCAGCGATCTGGGCGCCGCTGGTGACATCGAGTGTCACCGCGAGCGCCCGGTCCTCTGCTCCGCTGGTGAGATCCTCAAGGCGCGACGGGTCGCGGGCGGTCACAACCGCGCGCCAACCGCGTGCGAGCACGAGCCGGGCCAGTTCGCGGCCGAAGCCGGTCGAGCAGCCGCTGATGAACCAGACGGGTGTCGTGGCAGGCATGGACATGGTCTCCTCCGGGGTCGGGCAGAACATCTTTTGCCGGCTCGCAGGTCGGATGTCGCGGGGTGGCGTCCGCAGACCGGCCGGAAAGGCGATCACGTTTACCGGCTTGCAGCCGCGGCCGCACCTCTCCCCGCGACCGACTCGGCTAGCCCGCGAGATGATCGAAGCCCAACACCATGAGAACGATGCCCACCAGGGCGACGCCGGCCTGCACCACGGAGAGCCGGTTGCTGTCGTTCATCAGGCAGGCAATCACCTGCAGCGCGATGCCGGCAGGCAGGGCATATCCCTGGCACCGCGCCACAGCCACTCCGAAATCCAGGTTCATGCAAGCACGACCCCCGCTCCGCTTGCGACAACGTGGCAACGAACATACTGCCTGATTGAACCGGCATCATCATCTTGATGAAGAACGCCTGCCCTGGCCGCGGCTTTGCGGCGGGGCGGCACGGGATGCCGGAACCGCGCTGTCGTGCCTCACGGCAAGCAGGTGATCCAACCGCCGTCCCAGGCGCGTCTGGAGCATGCGCGATCCCCCGACGGAGGGCGGGCGCTCACATCCCCGGCAGGGACGTCGCGAACCGCCGAACATCGTGGGCGTAGGCCTCAGGCGCCTCCCAGGCCGGGAAATGCCCGCCTTGCGGCTGCGAGGTGTATTGCCGGACGTCGTAGAAGCGCTCCGCCCATTCGCGTGGCGGCTTCGCGATGTCCTTCGGCCACACGCAAAGCGCGGTCGGCACCCGGACACGCTCGCCAGCAACCAGCGCCTTGCGGAAATGCGCACTCTCGTAATAGGCGCGCATCGACGAGCCGATCGTGCCGGTTGCCCAATACACCATCACGTTGTCGATCAGCATTTCCGCCGGGAACGTGCCGAGCAGGTCGGGACCGTGGTCGCTCCAGGAGTGAAACTTCTCCACAATCCAGCTGGCGAGACCCGCGGGGCTATCGGCAAGCGCAAAGGCCAGGGTCTGCGGCCGCGTGTAGTGAACGTGTTCGTAGGCTCCTTCGTTGGCCTCCCATCGCGCGACGTCCTGCCTATAGGCCCGCTCCGCTTCGGTCAGTGCAGGCGAGGAAGGATCGAGCGGCGGATCGGCCGCAGCCGAGATGTGGATGCCGCTGACGGCATCGGGGTGGGCCAGCGCGAGGCGGCTCGCCACGCCGGCACCGATGTCGGTGCCGGAGGCGAGATAGCGTCGGTATCCGAGATGCTCGGTCATGAGCGCGTGGAACAGGTCTTCGGGCCAGACTTGATGCGGCCGCGTCGGCCGGTCGGAGAAGCCGAAGCCCGGCAGCGCGGGCATGACCACGTCGAAGGCGTCATCGGATGATCCGCCGAACGAGGCCGGATCCGCCAGCATCGGCGCCAGCTTGCGGTATTCCACAAAACTCGACGGCCAGCCGTTCATCAGCAGCAGCGGACGCCTCCGCGATCCCCGGCCCCTGAGGTGGACGTAATGGATGCCGAAGCCGCGGACCACGGCGCGGAACTGCGGCAACGCATTGAAGCGTTGCTGCGCGGCGTCGAAATCGTAGTCGCTGCCCCAGGAGCGCACCAGCGCCTGGAGGAACGGCCTGCTCATGCCATAGCGCCAATCGGCGGTGACGGCATCGCTCCACCTGGTCGCCTCGAGACGACGCCGGAGATCATCCCGCAAGCCTTGCTTGAAGACGACGCTGAACCGCATGTCGGCCGCCCTTCCAATCGCATCCCGAGCGCCTGCGTCGAGCAGCGGAGCACCGGCCATCGCCGGCAGCGTCAGCAGGATCGCCCGGCGTCCGGGCATCGGCCCTGCCGACCGACCAAGCTTGCCGACTGCCAGATCAGTTACCACCTAAGTATGTTAAGCGGTAACTTACCGGATGACCAGGGGAAACAGGCATGCCGGAACATCGTCAGGGAACACCCGAAAAGTGGCGCCTCCTGGAGTCGTTCCTCTGGCATGACCTTGAAGCAGACCACGGACGCTGGGAGGCCTGGGTGCGGGAGAAGATGCCGGAGCTCCAGGACGGGGCAGAGGGAGCGTCACGGCACGACGCCTCCTTGCTGCACCAGGCGCTCAGATCGCTCCAGGCGGCAAACAATGCCGTCCGAACCGGTGGCGGGACGGATGCGCTCGACACGCTGAACCGCCTGATCGTCCGCCTGGCCGTGCGGCCCCATCTTGCCGGAAACGCGATCCACCTCGCTTCCGGCGATGGCAGGAACCCTGCCTCTGTGCTTCTTCTGACGGCGCTTGGCATGATGCAGATCGGCGAGTGGCGGCGCTTCAAGCTGTGCCGGGAGCCCACATGCCGGGCCTCCTTTTACGATGCCTCTCGGCCGGCGGCGAAGAGCTGGTGCTCCATGCAGCGTTGCGGCAGCCGCAACAAGATGCGGCGCTATCGCAGCCGGGATTGATGACGGCCAAGCGGACCGAGCCGGCTGGATGGTGTTATCGGCCTCCCCGACATGCTATCAGCGTCAATGAGGCCGGGTTAGCACAGTGGTAGTGCAGCGGTTTTGTAAACCGAAGGTCGGGGGTTCAAATCCCTCACCCGGCACCGAGCAGCCTGGGTTTTGGCGCCAGCTTGCTCGGCTCAGCGCAGGATGATCTCGACGCCGAAGTTCTGCGGCTCGCTGGCATCCGGGCCGGCACCAGCGGGTTGGCCTCGCCGTAGCCATGGATGTCGATCACCAACCCTGGCATCCCGTCGCGGATCAGCCCTGCTTCCACGCTTTGCGCACGGCGCATCGACAGCCCGGTGTTGAAGGGTTCGCCACGCGGCCCGGGGTGAGCGGCCGGGCTGTCGGTGTAGCCATTGACCTCGATCCGGGTGGTCTGCACGCGGGTCGAACTCTGCACGGCCTGGGCGATGATCTCCCGGGCCTGGCTGCTCAGGTCGGAACGGTTCCAGTTGAAGAACACGAGATGGGTTGGAGCAGGGGCGGGAGCCATGGCGGCCGCGGCAACAATCGTTCGCGGGGGCGGCGCCGAGTTGAACGCGTATCGCAGGCCGATCAGAACGGAGTGATGGAAGCCGGCGATCGCCTGGTCGCTGAAACTGCTGATCGACGGCGACCCGCCGCGATGCGGGAAGTCGGGTCCCGGCGTCGAGCCCTCGAGGTTGTCGACCTCCAGGATCTGCCCACCCGCGCCAACTCCGACATACGAGGTGACCGGAAATCTTACGGGTATGTCATAGAGCACATACGCGAAGCCTCCCTATCGCTGCTGGTAATCACCGGCCCGGCGGGCACCGGTCGACGGAACGGCATCGAGGATCTCGTTCTGCTGGAAGTCGCCCCCAGCTCCAAGGCTGGACATAGGGGCCATTCACCGGCGCGTTTGGCGCCTCCGCATGGAAGCTCGAACCGGCCGCTCCGGCAGCAACGACGAGGCTGGCGTAAAGATTAGCTGACATGCGGTTCAACCAGGCGGCTGAGGGCATCGTCTGGTTTCCGGGAGGGAGCTGAAACGAACATCACGCCATCGTTCACCAATGTTTTATCAGAACGAGTTCAAAACGTGACAATCTGATACCGTAATGGTGTGTAACCAGCGTTGTTGCAGTGGTCGGGCTCAAGACGCGACGGATGGTCGCCGGCAGATCTGCAGCACGAGGTGGCTGTTGCGTCGGCCGGATCGCTCCCGCGGCGCTGGAGCGGGCTTTCCGCGGCGCTTGCAATGCGTGTCCGCGATCGGTGGCGTGCCGGATCAGCCGGGAGGCCACGACGGCGATGGTGTCGGCATGGCTTTGGTTGGGGCCAGGACGAGGACCAAACCGGCAGGATCGGCGCGTCGGCGATGGCGGCTGACGTGGCGAACGCCGCCAAGTGGGAGTAAGGTGCCGGCATGAATGGTGCCGGCCTCCTGCTGATCAATCTTGGTACGCCGGACGGGACGGATTATCGTTCCGTTCGGCGCTATCTCTCCGAGTTCCTTTCCGACCGCCGGGTGATCGAGGCCAACCCCCTGATCTGGCGACCGGTTCTCGAAGCCCTGGTGCTTTCCCTGCGGCCGCAGAAAAGCGGCGCCGCCTACCGACGGATCTGGAACCGGGCCCTCGACGAGAGCCCGCTTCGGACGTATACGCGCGCCCAGGCGGAGAAGCTCGCCCCGCGGTTTGCCGCAGACGGCATCCCGGTCGCCTGGGGCATGCGTTACGGCACGCCCTCGATCGCAGCGGCGATCGAGGAGCTGGTGAGCAAGGGGTGCGACCGCATCGTCATTCTGCCGCTTTATCCGCAATACAGCGCCACCACCACGGCCACCGCCAACGACCAGGCGTTTCGCGCCCTGATGCGCCTGCGCCGGCAACCGGCGATCCGCACGGTGCCGTCGTTTCCCGACCATCCGATCTATATCGAGGGCCTGGCCGCGGTGATCCGCCGCACCCTGGCGCAGCTGGACTGGAAACCCGATCTGCTGGTCGGATCCTTCCACGGCCTGCCCAGGAGCTACGTCGCCGCCGGGGATCCCTATCCCGACGAGTGCGAGCGTACCATGCGGGCGCTGCGTTTGAAGCTCCGGCTGGATGCGGCACTCACGCCGATGACCTATCAGTCGCGCTTCGGCCTGGCGAAATGGCTCGAGCCGTATACCGCGCCCACCGTGGTGTCGCTGGCCGAAGCCGGGATCCGCCGGATCGCCATGGTGATGCCGGCTTTCCTCGCCGATTGCATCGAGACGCTTGATGAGATCGGCAACGAGCTGCGCGACGAGTTCCTGCATGCCGGCGGCGAGAAGTTCTGCACGATCCCCTGCCTGAACGATGACGATCTGGCGATCGATCTGCTGGAAGCGCTCGCCCGTGCCGAATTCGCCGGATGGATTGCGCCTGGGGCGCAAACGCTCGCCGCTACCGCCGCCTACGCCGCCTGAGACGCCATGCTGCAGATCGAGGCCCTGACCTTCAACGCATGGGGGCGCCGCTTCTTCGACCGCGCCAGCGTCGCTCTGCCGCTCGCCGCCAAGGTCGGGCTGGTCGGCCGCAACGGCGTCGGCAAATCCACCTTGTTCAAGCTGATCACCGGCGAGCTGCATGCCGACTCCGGCGATATCGGCTTGCCGAGATCCGCCCGGGTGGCAACGGTGGCGCAGGAGCATCCGGCGACTCCGGTGAGCCTGCTGGAGACCATCCTCGCCGCCGATCTCGAACGCGACCGGCTGTTCCGCGAGCTGGAGAGTGCGGCGCCCGAACGCATGGCGGATATCTGGTCACGCCTGATCGAGATCGATGCGGACACCGCGCCGGCGCGTGCGGCAGAGATCCTGCACGGGCTCGGCTTCTCCATCGATGACCTTGCGCGACCCATGGCGGAGTTCTCGGGCGGCTGGCGCATGCGCGTCGCCCTCGCGGCAGCCCTGTTCGCCCAGCCCGACCTGCTGCTGCTGGACGAGCCCACCAACTACCTTGATCTGGAGGGCGCGCTCTGGTTGCAGGCGCGGCTCGCGCGCTACCCGGGTGCTGCGCTGATCATCTCGCACGACCGCGAGCTGCTCAACAGCTCGGTCGAGTTCATCCTGCATCTCAGCGAGGCCAGGCTCGAGCTCTACACCGGCAACTATGACGCGTTCGAGAAGCGACGCGGCGAGAAGCAGCGCCTGCTTGCCGCCACCCGCAGCAAGCAGGAGGCGGAGCGGGCGCATCTCCAATCGTTTGTTGACCGGTTCCGTGCCAAGGCCTCCAAGGCCGCGCAGGCGCAATCGCGCATGAAGCGGCTGGAGAAGATGGAGCCGGTTGCGACCACCATCGAGGAGCGGGTGTCGCCGTTCCTGCTGCCTTCTCCGAAGCGCCCGCTGGCGCCTCCGCTGATGCGGCTCGAGGATGTCGAGGTCGGCTATGGCGCAGCACCCGCCGTGCTGCGGGGATTGGATCTGCGCCTCGATGTGGACGACCGCATCGGCCTGCTCGGCGTGAATGGTGCCGGCAAGTCGACCTTTGCGCGGATGGCGGCGGGACACTTGCCGGTGCGCTCGGGGCGGATGCAGCGTGAAGCACGGATCCAGGTCGGCTGGTTCCATCAGCACCAGATCGAAGCGCTCGATCCGGCCGAGACTGCCCTCGACATCATCCGCCGCGAGCGTCCGGAGGATAGCGAGCAGTCGCACCGGTCGCGCCTGGCGAGCTGGGGCATCGGCTTCAACAAGCAGAGCACCACCGCCCAGGCGCTTTCGGGCGGCGAGTGCGCCCGGCTGTTGCTCAACCTGGTGGCGATGGCGGCACCCCACCTGCTGATCCTCGACGAGCCGACCAACCATCTCGACATCGACAGCAGGCGCGCCCTGCTCGACGCCCTCAACGACTACCAGGGCGCGGTGATCCTGATCACCCATGACCGGTCCCTGATGGAACTGGTTGCTGACCGGCTCTGGCTCGCGGCCGATGGAACCGTGCAGCCGTTCGAGGGCGACATGGATGATTACGCCCGGCTCGTGCTGGATCGTGCGAGGGCTGCCCCGGCGCCCTCGCAGGGGCGGGAAAAGCGCAACAAAAAACGGGCGAAGGGCTGATTCGCTACAGAATCGACCCGAACAAGCTGCCTGATCGGCTATACAACCCACCAACCTTGCTGCCTGGACGACACTGAGCGATCCGACCTTGAGTGAACAGAAGGGGGACGAGCGATGAGCACGACCGTAGACCTAAACGGAGGCGAGCGCCGCGCCGCCGACATCGAACAGCAGGCCGAGGCCGTGCGTCTGATGAACGTGCGCTACCGCCACCATCTCGAACTCGACGACGTCATCAGCGCCGAAGAAGCGACCGTTCGCGAACGCTTCGAGGCGGTGGCGCGCTCGGTCCGCGACGTCCTGGCCGAACGCTGGGTGCGCACCCAGCAGACCTATGCGAAGCAGGATCCGAAGCGGATCTACTATCTTTCCATGGAGTTCCTGATCGGCCGTTCGCTGGCGAACAACGTCATGAACCTGCTGCTCGATCCGGTGCTGAAGGAGGTCGCCGCCACCCACGGGCTCGACTGGCTCGGCCTGCTCGAGCAGGAGCCGGATGCGGGTCTCGGCAATGGCGGCCTCGGACGCCTGGCGGCCTGCTTCCTCGATTCCATGGCGACGATGCAGCTGCCCGGCATGGGATACGGGCTGCGCTACGAGTTCGGCATCTTCAAGCAGGCGATGCAGAACGGCTGGCAGCGCGAGGAGCCGGACAACTGGCTGCGGCACTCCGATCCCTGGGAGGTGATGCGCCCGCTCGACCGGGTCGAGGTGGTGCTGAACTGTTCGTTCGAGACTCAGGGGCGCACCCTGCGGGCGGTGCCGGGCAATGTCTCCCGCGTGATCGGCATTCCGTATGACCGGCCGATCGTCGGCTTCGGCGGCGAGACCGTCAACACGCTGCGGTTGTGGGCAGCGCGCGCGCCGGACGCGTTCGACTTCCAGGAGTTCAGCAGCGGTGATTTCGTGGCGGCAGTGGCGGACACGCTGGCAGCCGAATCGCTGACCCGTGTGCTTTATCCGGACGATTCCACCACCCAGGGCCAGGCGCTTCGCTTCGTGCAGGAGTTCTTCCTGGTGGCCTGCTCGCTGGCGGACCTGGTGCGGCGATTCCGGGCGGCGGGCGGCAGATGGGAGGCACTCTCCAGCAAGGCCGCGATCCAGCTCAACGACACCCACCCGAGCATGGCGGTGCCGGAACTGATGCGCATCCTGCTCGACGAGGGCAAGCTGGACTGGGACACCGCCTGGGAGGTGGCGTGCCGCACCCTGGCCTATACCAACCACACGCTGTTGCCGGAGGCGCTGGAGAAGTGGCCGCTGCAATGGTTCGAGATCATGCTGCCGCGCCAGGCCGAGATCATCCTGGAGATCAACCAGCGGCTGATGGACAAGATCCGCGCGCGCTTCCCCGGCAACAACGAGCGGCTGGCTGGCGTCTCGCTGATTGAGGATGGCCCGAAGCCGAAGATCCGCATGGCCAATCTGGCGATCGTCGGCTCGCACAGCACCAACGGCGTCGCAGCCATCCATTCCGAACTGCTCCGTACCCGCACGGTGCGCGATCTCGCCGAGATCTATCCGGAACGCTTCAACAACAAGACCAACGGCGTGACACCGCGCCGCTGGCTGCTACTGGCCAATCCGCCACTCGCCGCCACCATCACCTCCGCACTCGGCGAGAACTGGATCACCGATCTGTCCGAACTCTCGAGGCTGCGCCCGCTGGCGGAGGATGCGGGGTTCTGTGACGAGGTGCGGCGCGCCAAGCAGATGGCCAAGCAGCGGTTCGCGAACTGGCTGCAGGCCCATGCCGCCGTGCAGGTCGACCCTTCCAGCATCTTCGACTGTCAGGTCAAGCGCATCCACGAATATAAGCGGCAGTTCCTCAACGCCTTGAGAGTGGTTGTTCTTTATAACCGGCTCCGCCAGGACCCGGATCTGGAGGTGGCGCCGCGCACCTTCTTCTTTTCCGGCAAGGCGGCGCCGTCGTACGCGCTCGCCAAGGTCATCATCAAGTTCATCACCAACCTGGCCGGAACCATCAACGGCGATCCGTGCGTCCGCGGGCGCCTGAAGGTGGTGTTTCTTCCGGATTACTCGGTGACCCTGGCGGAGCGGCTGATCCCGGCGGCCGACGTGTCGAACCAGATCTCCACCGCCGGCTACGAGGCGAGCGGCACCAGCAACATGAAGTTCATGATGAACGGCGCGCTCACGGTCGGCACGCGCGACGGGGCGACCATCGAGATGGCCGAGGAGGCGGGCGAGGAGAACTTCTTCTTGTTCGGCCTCACTGCCGCCCAGGTGGTCGAGAACCGCGGCTGGTATAACCCGCAATGGCACTATGATCATGATCCCGAGACCCGGGCTGCCCTCGACATGATCTTCAATGGGCATTTCAGCAAGTACGAGCCCGGGATCTTCGATCCGCTGCGTAGCATGCTGCTCGCCACCGGCGACCGCTACATGCATTTGGCCGACCTGTCCGCCTACCTGCATGCCGACCGGGCGATGACCGCGCTTTATGCCGATCCGGGCGCCTGGACCCGCAAGACCGTGCTCAATGTTGCGGCAGCTGGAAAGTTCTCCAGCGATCGGGCGATTGCGCAGTATGCGGCGGAGATCTGGGACGCCAAGCCCTGCCCGGTGGCCTGAACGCCAGGAGGCCACACCGTTGCGGCGCAGTCCGGCGAGCGGACGTGCCGCACAGCGAAATGAATTCAACGCGCCGTTTTCTTGATAGGAGTGGCAAGGGTTTTGCAGAGGCCAGGAAAGATCGTTGCGTAACGAGGCGATCTTCATGAAGTGAAGGCCTGCAACCAGGATGAACCAGCTCCGTTTTGCCTATCCCGAAGGCACCCGATCAAACCGCCGGCGCATCGGTGCCCGATCGGCACCGGCATGGCTGGCAGCCGCGATCACTTCGCTCGCATGCTCGGCCGCGGCCCAAACCACGGCGGCTCCAAGCCAGGCCCAGTCCGCGCCGGCGGCCACGACAACCACACCGGCGACCGCGGCCCCCGCCGCCTCTCAGGCACCGCCGGCTTCGTGGACCAGCACCATCACCCTAGGCGCCCAGATCGACGCCGGCATCCAGGGCAACGGTGATCGTCCCGCCAACGGTTTGAACTACGGCCGGTTGTTTGACGACAAGGCGAACACGCCGCTGCTGAACCAGGTGCAGCTGACCGCGAGCCGCCCGATCAACTCCAGCGCCACGGGCTATGATTTCGGCTTCACCCTGCAGGCCACCGGCGGCACTGATGCCAGGTATTTGCATTATGCCGGTGAGTTCGACGAGCTTACCGACAGCCGTTATCAGCTGACGTTGCTGCAGGCCAACGTGCTGGCCCATACGCCGTGGCTGAGTTCCGGCGGCATCGACTGGAAGATCGGCCAGTTCGTGACTCCGATCGGGTTCGAGACGATCGACCCCAGTACCAACCCGTTCTATTCGCATTCCTATATCTTCAATTACGGACCGTTCCAGCACACCGGCATCCTTGCCGAATGGCACGTCAACCCGACGCTGGACGTGTACGGCCAGATCGATACCGGAGAAAGCACCACCTTCGGCGCCAACAGCGGCGACAACAACAGCCGGCCAGCCGGCCTGTTCGGCTTCGGGCTGAACAATCTCGCGGGAGGCAAGCTGACCTGGCTCGGGCTGGTGCATCTTGGTCCGGAAAACGCGCTGCGCTCGGATCCGGACGCCAACAGCCAGATGCGCTACGAGGCGGACGGCATCATCACCTACAAGGCCACCGGCAAGCTGACCTTCACCACCGAACTGAACTACCAGCACGATGACGGCTTCGGCGCCGACAGCTATGCCGGCTCGCAATATATATCGTATACGCTGACGCCAACGATCACCCTCAACGGGCGTGCAGAGGTTTACCGCGACAACGCGGGCTTCTTCGTGTTTTCGTTTCCCGGCAACCTCGATGCCGTGAATGCCCTGCGTGGCTATCCGAACACATCCTTCACCGCCGGACGGGCCACCTATAGCGAGTTCACCGCAGGCTTCACCTACAAGCCCAGCGTGCCGAAAGTCGCTCTGCTGGCGTTCCGACCGGAGATACGCTGGGACAAGTCGTTCAGCGGCACCTATGCCTATGATGCAGGCACCCAGACCGGCAACTTCACCTTCGGCGGCGACATCGTGCTTGGCTTCTAGGCCGTGCGGCGTGCCTGTTCTTTTTGCGGGGAAACAAGATGAAGCTCGTGACAGCGGTGATCAAGCCGTTCAAGCTTGATGATGTGAGGGAGGCTTTGACGCCGTTGGGTGTTCAGGGTTTGACGGTATCGGAGGTGAAGGGGTTTGGTCGTCAGAAGGGGCAGACGGAGATCTACCGTGGTGCTGAGTATCATGTGAGCTTTTTGCCCAAGGTGAAGATCGAGGTTGCGGTGTCTGACGGGCTGCTGGATCAGGTGGTGGAGGCGATTGTTCAGTCTGCGCACACCGGCAAGATCGGCGACGGCAAGATTTTCGTGACTGCAATCGAGCGTGCCGTGCGCATCCGCACGCGCGAGACCGGAGAGGACGCGCTGTGAGAACCCTGACCAGAACAGCCGGGGCCAGAACAGCCGGGGCCAGAACAGCCGGGGCGGGATTGGCGTTGCTGGGGATGGCGTTGCTGGGAGTGGCGCTGCCGCTGGTTCCGGCGTGGGCGGCCGCGCCGCCGCCGCCGCCGAAGCTGGATACCGGCGACACCGCCTGGATGCTGACCAGCACGGCGCTGGTGCTGATGATGACGGTGCCGGGGCTGGCGCTGTTTTATGCCGGCATGGTGCGCAAGAAGAACGTGCTGGCCACGCTGATGCAGGCCTTCACGGTGTGCTGCCTGGTGACCATCACCTGGTGCGTGGCGGGCTACAGCCTGACCTTCACCACCGGCTCGCCCTATCTTGGCGGCCTGTCGCGCTTCATGCTGAACGGCATCGGCGCCAACATCAGCAAGGGTGCCGACATCGGCTTCACCATGGGGGCGGGCAGCTCCAACCCGACGGTGATGACGATCCCCGAGAGCGTCTACATGATGTTCCAGATGACGTTTGCGATCATCACCCCGGCGCTGATCGCGGGCGCGTTTGCCGACCGCATGAAGTTCAGCGCGATGTGCATCTTCATGGTGCTGTGGTCGCTGGTGGTTTATGCGCCGATCGCGCACTGGGTGTGGAGCCCGATCGGCTGGGTGGCGGCGTTTGGCGCGATCGACTTCGCCGGCGGCACGGTGGTGCACATCAACGCCGGCATCGCCGGGCTGATGTGCGCGCTGGTGCTGGGCAAGCGCCGCGGCTACGGCCAGGACGACATGGCGCCCTACAACCTCACCTACGCGGTGATCGGCGCGTCGCTGCTCTGGGTCGGCTGGTTCGGCTTCAACGCGGGCTCGGCGGTGGGCTCGAACGGCCGCGCCGGCATGGCGATGGCGGTCACCCAGATCGCCACCGCGGCTGCCGCGCTGGGCTGGATGTTCGCCGAATGGATCACCCGCGGCAAGCCCACCGTGCTGGGCGTGATCTCGGGCGCAGTGGCAGGCCTGGTTGCGATCACCCCCGCCTCGGGCTTCGTGCTGCCGGGCGCCTCCATCGTCATCGGCGTCGCCGCCGGCGTGGGCTGCTACTGGACCGCCAGCTACATGAAGCACATGCTCGGCTACGACGACAGCCTGGACTGCTTCGGCGTGCACGGCATCGGCGGCATCATCGGCGCACTGCTCACCGGCGTGTTCGCCTATGGACCGCTTTCCGCCACCGACGCCGCACCCGCCGGCACCGTGGGCGGCATCGCCCAGCTGATCATCCAGGCCAAGGCCGTCTGCGTCACCCTGATCTGGAGCGGCGTGCTCTCCTTCGTGCTGCTCAAGATCATCGACTGGACCATCGGGCTGCGCGTCACACAGGACGAGGAACTCGAAGGCCTCGACATGACCCTGCACGGCGAACGTATCAATAGCTGA
>CAXUNX010000011.1:0-15343 GCA_964252545.1 uncultured Acetobacteraceae bacterium
GTATCGGGCGCCGGCGGCGCTGCAGGCGCCCGCGGCGAGGCTGCGGTTCGCGGAGCCCGACGCCGACCCGCTGCGCCGGCGATCGGCTTGAGCAGGGTTGCCGCAGCACCGGCCGCCCTGCTTGCCCTCGGTGCGCTGCTCACCGGCTGCCAGCAGCAGGAGCACCGCGTCGCGGCGGGCGCGCCGGTGTCCGGCGGCACGCTGGTCTATGCCACCGACCGCGAGCCGCTCTGCCTGGATCCGCATGTCTGGGGTGACATGCCGCAGACCTTCATCGCCGAGCAGTATCTCGACCGGATCGTGTCGATGGATGCGCAAGGCCGCATCGGCCCGTGGCTGGCGAGCTCGTGGGATGTCTCGCCGGATGGCAGGAGCTACACCTTCCACCTGAGGCGCGACGTGACCTTCACCGACGGCACGCCGTTCACCGCGGCGGCGGTCAAGGCCAACCTCGACCACATGGCCAACCCGCACACCATGTCCTCCACCGCGGGCGGCTATATCCGGCAGTACGTCGACACGGAGATCGTCGACGAGCATACCGCGGTGGTGCACCTATCGAGCCCGTACGCGGCATTCCTGGAGGTTCTGGCACAGGGCTTCCTCGGCATCGAGTCTCCCGCGGCACTCCGGCGCAGCCGAGACCAGAACTGCCAAAGCCCGGTCGGTTCGGGACCGTTCCGGGTGGTGCGCTGGGACCACCAGAACGACGTGGTGTTCGCGCGCAACCCGGCCTACCGGTGGGCGCCTCCCACGGCGCACCACCAAGGGCCGGCCTGGCTCGACGGCATCGTCTGGAAGTTCATCCCGGAGGCCTCGGTGCGGTCTGCGTCCCTGCAGGCGGGCGAGGCGGAAATCATCGACAGCGTGCCGCCTGAGGCCGAAATGCCGATCCGCAAGAACCCAGACCTTTCGCTGCTGATCGCGGACCGTCCCGGCAATCCGACCCATGGCATGCTCAACACCCGCCGCGCGCCGTTCAACGACATCCGTGTGCGTGAGGCCTTCATCCACTCCGCGGACATCGACGGCGCGCTGGGCAGCGTGTTCTTCGGCGAGTACCATCGCGCCGGCGGCCCGCTCAGCCCGGTGACGCCGTTCTACAGCCCGGACTTCGAGCATGCCGGGGATTACCACCCGGCCCTGGCCAACCGGCTGCTCGACCAGGCCGGCTGGAAGCAGCGTGATCGCGATGGCGTTCGCACCCAGGGTGGCCGTCGGCTGGTGGTGCATATCCCGGTCCGGGCTTCGACGCCGGCATCGGAGCGCACGCTCTGGGAACAGGTACAGGCCACCGCGAAGCTCACCGGCTTCGCGGTGATCCTGGAGCCGATGAGCGACACCCAGGACATCCAGATGGACGCCGACTGGAACTACGATGTCGCCATCGGCTACTGGAACACCAATACCGCCGACGTGCTGCGCATCGTGTTCGGATCGCAGTTTCTCGGACCTGTGGGTGCCGCCGGCCATCACCAGAACGGCTCGGGTTTTTCCGACCCGGCGTTTGACCGGATCATGCAGTCCGCGCTGGCGACCAACGACGCGCCGCAACGACGCGTGCTCTACCACCAGGCGCAGGCGATCATCAGCGCGAATGCCCTGCAGATCACCACCTATCCGCAGAGCACGCGGCTCGGCATCCAGTGGTACGTGCACGGCGTCCGGCTGGAGCCCTCCCTGACCGTCACCAACCTGTACGACACGTGGATCAAGCGATGAGCACCAGCCTTGCGGCCAACGGGCCGATGCTGCGCACGAGCCGGGCCGCGCGGCTGGCACGAAAACTCCTGCACCGGCTGGCTGACAGCATCCTGGTGCTGTTCGCCTCCGCCACCATCACCTTCGTGGCGATGCACCTCATGCCGGGCGACCCGGTGACCGCGATCCTGGGCGGCCCGACCGCCAACCCGACGCCGGAAACCATCGCGGCCACGATCCGGGAGTACGGTCTCGACAAGCCGCTGGTCACGCAATACGGGCTCTACCTCGACCGGCTGCTGCATGGCGATCTCGGCATCTCGTTCTCGCAGCATAGACGGGTGGCCGCGGTGGTGCGCGAACAGGCCGGCCCGACGCTGCTGCTGGCCGCGGCGGCTTTGCTCACGGCCTGGGCGCTGGCCCTTGTCTCGGTGCTGGCAACGACGCGGCGCGGGCGCCGGCTGGAGGCGACAGGCTCGATGATCGAGACGATCAGCGCCTCACTGCCCACATTCTGGCTCGGCATCCTGCTGCTTTCGCTGTTCGCGTTCCGCTGGGAGATCCTGCCCCCGGCGGGCAATAGCGGCGTGGCGGCCCTCATCTTGCCGGCACTCTCCCTGGCGATCCCGCTCGGCGGCTTTCTCGCCAAGGTGACGCGGGAAGCCCTCGAGATCGCCCTGGAGCAGCCTTTCATCCTTTCGGCCCGGACACGCGGGCTGGGCGACTTCCAGGTCAGGATCGGCCACGCGCTGCGCCACGCCGTGCTGCCCGGCCTCAGCCTTTCTGCCTGGGCGATCGCGGCCCTGCTCGGGAGCGCCGTGGTGATCGAGACGGTGTTCTCGCGCCAGGGCATCGGACGCGAACTGTTCCTGGCGGTGTCGGTGCAGGACCTGCCGCTCACCGTGGGCATCACCCTGTTCGTCACCGTCGCCTACGTGATCGCCAGCATCGCGATCGACATCGTGACCGTCCTGATCGACCCGCGCCTGGCCGGAGACGACGCATGAGTTCGACGCTGCCGGCCGCCTCCGGTGCCATCGCCGCCGGCCACAGCCGCAGGCTGCGCAGACCACCGGCCGCTCCGGCCGGCGTCATGCTGGCGTGCCTGTTCCTGGCGCTGCTGATCGCGGCCGCCATCGCACCGGCGCTGTTCACCCATGCGGACCCGTACGCGATCCGGCCGCGCGAAGCCTTCCACGCACCCGCCTGGTCGCATCCGTTCGGCACCGACCAGTCCGGCCGCGACATCCTCACCCGGGTGATCTTTGGCGCCCGGCAGTCGCTGCTGCTCGGCATCGGCGCCACCGCTCTGGCGATGGCGATCGCAGTCGGGCTCGGGCTGGCGGGTGGTTTGAGCGGCCGCGTGGTCGAGCGGGCGGTGGCCCGCCTGCTGGAGGTGCTGTTCTCGTTTCCGACGCTGATCCTGAGTTTGCTGTTCTCCGCGAGCCTCGGCGTCGGCATCCGCTCGCTGATCATCGCCGTCGGGATCGGCGGCGCCGCCGGATATGGCCGCATGGTGCTGGGCCAGGTGCGTGCCGTGCGTCACTCCGGCTTTATCGAGGCCGCGCGCGCGCTCGGCCACTCGCCGCTGCGAGTCATCCGCCGGCAGATCCTGCCGAACGCCCTGCGCCCGCTGGTGGTGATGATCACCCTGGGGATCGGCCAGAACATCGTGTGGGCGTCCGCCCTGTCGTTCCTGGGCCTCGGCGCGGCGCCGCCGGCGGCGGAATGGGGCACCATGCTGGCGATGGGACGGGACTTCGTGGCGAATGCGTGGTGGCTCACCTTCTTTCCCGGGCTGCTGATCGTGTTGACCGCATTGTCGACCACCGTTGTCGGGCGTCACCTGCAGTCGCAACTGGAAGGCGGCAGACGATGAACGCGATCGGTTTCGCGGGCGCGCCCGTGCCCGACCACGGGCAGGATCCTGCGCGTCCAGGCGCGCCACCTGCAGGCCTTGCCGTGGAGGGGCTGTCGGTCGCGTTCGGCGCGGGCGCCGGCGACGTCGTGCGGGGGATCTCGTTCGAGATCGCGCCGGACAAGGTGCTGGCCCTGGTCGGCGAATCCGGCTCGGGCAAGAGCGTCATCGCACGCAGCCTGGTGGGCCTCGCCGGAGCCGGATCAACGGTCTCGGCGCGTCGGATGCAGTATCGCGGCCATGACCTGCTGCGGTTCGGCGAGCGGCAGTTCCGCCGCCTGCGCGGGCGCGAGATCGGCTTCGTGCTGCAGGACGCCCTGGTCTCGCTCGATCCGCTTCGCCCGGTGGGACGCGAGATCACCGAGGCGATGGCGGCGCATGGCTGGGGCAACCGGCGGACGCGCCACCAGCGGATGCTGGAGCTGCTGGAGGAGGTCGGCGTGCCGGAGCCCGAACTGCGCGCGCGCCAGCGTTCGGGCGAGTTGTCCGGCGGCTTGCGGCAGCGCGCGCTGATCGCATCCGCCCTCGCGCTCAATCCGGGACTGGTCATCGCCGACGAGCCGACCACCGCGCTGGATGCGAGCGTGCAGGCCCAGATCCTGCGGCTGCTGCGGGCGATCAAGCAGCGCGGCCGCGCCCTGCTGATCATCAGTCACGATCTTGCCGTGGTGTCGCAACTGGCGGACGAGGTGATCGTGCTGAACCATGGCAACGTCGTGGAGCAGGGCGCGGCGGCGCAGGTGCTGAACCAGCCACGCCACCCCTATACGCGCGCGCTGCTCGATGCCGTGCCGGGCACGCATCCCCGCGGCAGCCGGCTTTCGTCGCCGGCAGCGCGTCCAGCGACGCAGCAGGCCGCGGAGGCGCAGGGGGAAGCGGTCGGCCCGGTGCTGACGGCCCGGCAGCTCTCGAAGAGCTATCGTGGGCCGGACGGCCTCGACCGGCTCGTCGTGGACCAGGTGGACTTCACCCTCCACGCCGCGCGCACGCTTGGCATCGTCGGCGAGTCCGGCTCGGGCAAGACGACCGTGGCCCGTCTGGCGCTCGGCCTCACCCAGCCGGATCATGGCAGCGTCACGTTCCGCGGCAGGCCCTGGAACGCGGCTGGACCATGTCGCGTCACCGAACGCATGCGTCGACCGCACCGCAACGAGTTCGGCATCATCTACCAGGACCCGCTGGGATCGTTCGATCCGCGCTGGAGCGTGGGCCAGATCCTGCAGGATGCGCTGGCAGCCAGCGGCGGCTCGAGGACGCAGCGGCAGGCCAAGGTGATCGAGCTGCTCGAGAAGGTCCGGCTTTCCCCTGACCTGGTTGGCCGCAATCCGCTGCTTCTTTCCGGTGGCCAGCGCCAGCGCGTGGCGATCGCGCGCGCCATCGCCGGCAATCCCAAGCTGATCGTCTGCGACGAGCCGGTCTCGGCGCTCGACGTCTCGGTGCAGGCCCAGGTGCTGGACCTGCTGGCCGACCTGCAGGACGAGATGGGGGTTTCCTACCTGTTCATCTCGCACGATCTCGGCGTGATCCGCCATGTCAGCGACGACGTCCTGGTCATGCGCCACGGCCGGATCATAGAGACCGGCTCGGTGGAGGCGATGTTCGCCGATCCGAAACACGATTTCACGCGGCAACTCATCGCAGCCTCGCGCGGTCTTTGAGGGTTCGAACCGTTACCGGGTGGCGCGGGTTCTGGCGCATGCGTTCAGCACGGAGGCGACGATCCGGCTTCTGAGCTAGACGCTGCCGACCGGATTCAGGATCCGACTTCGTCGAGGTGCTGCGAAGACCACCCCTCGACCATCGCCTGCCCTTGCTCGCTTGCGGAACGCGCGGCGAGTTCCCGTTGCCAGGGGGAGTCGATGTGAGCCTGCCACGCCTCCTTGCTCTGCCATTGGGTGATGAACACCAGGCGAAGATCATCCCGGTCGTCTTGATACAGCCAATGCCCCAGGCATCCCGGCTCGTTCCGGGTCGGCTGAGACAGCGAGCGGCTGAACTCAAGCACCTCCGCTTGCCGACCCAGGCGGCATTTGAGCTCGGTCACGATCGTGAACATGACGGTTCCCTCCCCTGCATGTTGCTGATGGCGTTGAAAACTCTGTTGGGACTTGGCAGCCAGACGGGTCAGCGCTCAGGTGGGCGTTCCAGGAAGGTTGCGCAATCGTCGACAAGGTTGCGCACGAACGCGTCGCCGCCGCTGTCGCTCACCTGCTTGAAGCGGTCGAGGTAGGCAGCGCTGTGCACGAGTTGCAGCGTCTCGCGGTCGGCGTGCGCCGCATGAGGCAATGCCAGCCTGGTTGCCAGGCCAGACGCCTGGATCAAGCTCAGGATGCGCCGTTTCGAAGACGGGGTGTCGGCCCCATACGTGCCTGATGGCGGCTCGACCCACCCGCCGATGGGGAAAAACAACGACTGCACCCCGGTCGAGTGCCAGAAGGTTGTTTCATGCGTATAGAAGGCTGTTGTCACACCTCCTCCATCGTGCTGGCGACAGCCTAGGCCGGACGATCCCGCTGAGGGCACGGCGATCTTCGGCCCGCTAGAGCGGACGCGCCACCAGAAAAATCGGCTTGAAGCAGCGCACCTGCGCCCCGGCCGGCCGCGATCGGTGTGTCTTCAAACATCTCCGGTTTCTCCAGCACCACGCCGCACCCGCCGGCGCAGAGCGTCCTGAGCCGCGTGTATCCCGCGAACGACGCAACGCCGGCTGTCCGGCTGCCATGCGGCAATGTATGGACGATGTTCGGTATCGGTCGATCAAACTCCGCGTGGCGGCAACCTAGAATATCACCATGGTTCACCCATGGAGCGTTCACTATGACAACGAACATCACGCTGGCCGCGGAGCCCAGTGACGGCGGGGTGCCCGGCACTGTTGCTTGCTCTCAACGGCAGGCCAACGGCGCGACCGCGTCCGAGACCCGATACCTGGCGGTTGATGGCGGCCGGATCGCGTATGACGACACGGGTGGCAGCGGTCCGCTGATCCTTGCGATCCCAGGAATGGGCGACCTGCGGTCGGAGTATCGGCTGTTGCGTCCGGCACTGGCGGGGGTGGGCTATCGCGTCGTGACGATGGACGTGCGCGGTTTCGGCGCGACGTCGGCGCGGTGGGACGACTACTCGGCGCATGCCGTCGGAAGTGATGCACTGGCGTTGATCCACCATCTCGAGGCGTCCTCGGCGATCATCCTCGGTAACTCGTTCGCAGCCGGTTCGGCGTTATGGGCCGCTCACGACAGGCCGGCGCGCGTTGCCGGCGTGGTGTTGCTGGGGCCGATCGTGCGCGACCTGGAGCCATCCCGGTTCCAGAAGCTCGCCTTGAGGATCGGCTTCGCGGGCCCGTGGCGGGTCTGGTTCTGGACCAGCTACTGGAACAGCCTGTTTCCGGCGCACAAGCCTGCGGACCATGACTTGATCAAGGCCGCACTGACGCAGAATCTCCGTGAGCCGGAGCGTATGGCAGCGCTCCGCACGATGGTTGGCCTGTCCAAGGCGGACACCGCTTCGATGCTTCCCGCCAGCAAGGTGCCGGCCCTGGTCGTCATGGGCAGCCGCGATCCGGACTTCCCGGATGCGGCCGCCGAAGCACGCTGGCTGGCGGGCCAGCTCGGTGCGCAGAGCCTGATCGTCGAGGGCGCCGGGCACTACCCGCACGCCGAGATGCCGGAACGTGTCGTGCCCGGGTTGCTGTTGTTTATCGCGCAGTTGCGTGGCTGACGCCGCGGACGAGCCGGCCAGTTCCGAAGCCCTGGATCGGGATGCTCAACGGCGCGGAGCCAAGTTCGGCGTTAGCCGCAAAGCTCGTGGTAAGCCCGGTTGAAATAGATCAGGCCACTCGCCTGGTCGTCGAGCAGCACGGTCTGCACCTCGCAGAACAGAACGCTGTGCGTGCCGACCTGCAGGCTCTGGCTGATACGGCAATCGAAAGAAGCCGTGGCACCCTTCAACACCGGGGCGCCGGTTTCCAGCACCGCCCAGACGCCGGAGGAGAACTTTACCTCCATCTCCCCCTTGCCAGCGAACACCGCGGAGATCGCCTTGTGGTCGGGCGTCAGCACGTTGACGCAGAGCGGGCCGCCAACAATGAAATGTTCATGCGAGCGCGAGCTGCGATTGATGCACACCAGCAGCGTCGGTGGCGTGTCGGTGACCGAGCAGACGGCGGACGCGGTCAGCCCATGCTGGCCCGCCCGGCTGGTCGTGGTGATGATGTTGACCGCAGCTCCCAGCCGCGCCATGCCGTCCCGGTAGAGAGTCTGACTGACCGCCATGCGCTTGCACATCCTGCAGCTGGCTGGAGGAAAGGAAACCACGCGCCACGTTTCTACGCGACCGCCGCAAACTCCGCGACCAGGTACCCCGCCGGTTGATCTTCGGCCCTGTGCGGAGCCGAAATCCTGCGGGGAGCAAAGCAGCCTGGCTCGACGCTAGAGCAAACAGGCGTGCTCATGTGGGTGCTGCAACGGCATAATCAACAAAGCTCGACTCTCAGCTAGCTGGCTGGCGCCGGGGTGATCACGATGATGGCAGCCGACGCGCCGCTCTCGTTTGCGACCGACCGGGCTTCGCCGGCCGGAACGAAGATGCTGTCGCATTCCTCCAGGACGTGGCGCACCCCGTCCGCCTGAGCAATCGAGATCACTCCCCTGGCCACAAGATAGATCCTGTCGATGGACGCTGCGTCCATGGGAACAATGGCACCCGGTGGAAACTCCGAATGGCCGACCAGCACGAAGCCGGCGGTGCTGGCCTGTCCTCCTTGCAGCCGCCTCGCGACGATTTCCTCATGATTCGGCGCCGTGTAACGGGGCGCGTCAGCGAACCTTACCAAATCCACCTGTTCCGACCTCATGCTGTTGCGAAATGAAAGGCATCCCGGGCATCCTCAGCGTGTCGACCACCCCCCGCTCCCCTGCGCCACCGCGGGCTGCTTGGGGTGCCCGCCTGCCAGGATGAGCACCGCGACCGCTGCGACGAGCGGCATGATCGCCAATGCCGCAAACATGCTCTGCGCGCTCCATGTCTCATGCAGCATCAAGGCGAACAGGCCCGGTATCGTCACCTGCCCGGCTCGACCGAGACCCAGGGCCCACCCTCCCCCGGTTGATCGGATCTCGGTCGGGTAGAACTGCGTGACCAGCGCGAAGCCGCCTGAGACACCCAACCCGACCAGCGCGCCGACCAGGGCCACGAACACCGACTCGGCTGGTACGGAACCCGGCCAGGTCCCCAGAGCGGCCGTCGCACCGGCGCCGAGAATAAGCGGCGCCACCAGTGCCCGCAGCGGTCCGAAGCGATCGATCAGGCGTCCTGCGGCAACGAAACCGACCAGTGAGCCGAGTCCGACGAACGATGCGGCAACCGCCGACGCCGCGGGAGATACAGCGTGCTGCTGCAGGATTGTCGGGAGCCAGATCGTCGACGCTGTTGTTCCGAAACAGCTGAACAGCAGCAGCCAGAGAGACAATGTGGTCCTGGCGCGTCCGCGGCGAAACAGGTCGCTCGGCGATCCCCCGCCCAAACGAGAAGACGAGGCGGGCGCGATCCTTGCAGCCGGAACCGCCACACCAGGTGCGAGCATGGCGACGAGCCGCGCCGTGCGTGCATCACCGGGGCGGCGGAGCAGAAGGAAGCTGATCGATTCAGGCAGCAGCCGCAGGAGAACGGCAGCTACCGCCATGGGAGCCAGCCCCCCGACAAAGAAGGTAGCCTGCCAGGTGAAGCGGCTCAGGATCCAGCCGTTGAGCAACCCACCAAGCAGGATGCCGAGCGGGAACGCTGCGTAGACGATACTGACGACGGTCGCGCGCAGGCGCGCCGAGGCGTATTCGGACGCCAGCGACAGGAAGCACGGTGTGGCGCCCCCGAGGCCGACACAGGCGAGCATGCGCACCGCCACCAGCACCGGCAAGCTACCGGCGAGCGGCGTCACCAACGTGAACAGTCCAAACACCAGCACCGCAGCGATCATCACCGGCTTACGCCCGAACCGGTCACCGATGCCGCCCAGCAGGACCGCCCCGATCGCCGCTCCCACCCAGGATCCGGAGATCACCCACCCCATCGAACTTCCGCTGAGATGAAGCGATCTCGCGATCGAAGGCGCGCCGATGCCGATGATCTGGGTGTCGTTTCCATCCAGCATGGCGACCAGCGCGCACAGCACGAAAGTTCTGAGCTGAACGCCGGAGAACGGCCGGCCGTCCAGCAGAGACGTGCCCGCTTCCACGGACGGGGCCGTCATCCGACCACTCCGGGTGCCGGACGGTCCGCTTGAGGCGGCGATGCGTTGCGGATGGTCATCGCTTCCTGTCGGGCACGCGACCGTGCGTCTACCGGCCGGGAATCACCGGGATGAGCAAGTGGCTGTCGTGCTCGCCGCCGGTATGGATGATGTGTGTCCCCGCGTTGCGGGTCACAGGATGCCTCGTGATCTCGACACCCGGCAGGTCAGATGGCGGGAACGGGTCCGTCCCCATCACAACCAAGCGCAGCCGTTCACCGGCGTGGAACAGCGTGCTCGAGGGCCAGATCTCGATCTCTACCGGCACGATCTGGCCGGACTCGAGCAGATCCTCGCGCTGGTGGCGATGCACCGGCTGGTAGGGCTTGCTGTTCTCGTGGTCGAGCTCCCGGTGGGACACGCGAAGCCATCCGTGCGCGGCGTGCCCGAAGCGGAACCGGGTAACATAGTAGAAGTTGACGATCTCTCCAGACGCATCGAGCTTCTGGACGGCCGCGAACAGATCCATGTCGTTCGCGCCCTCGGCCCCGACCCACAGCTTGAGCTTGAAGTAGCCGGTGAGTTCGGTGGTCTCGGCGAACACATGCGAGAACATGGCCCGCGGCTCGTTGGCGGTCGCGTCGTAGGAGATCGAAGCGGCCGCTGCAACCGGCTCGGGCTGCAACGATCCGGTCGCCGCATCAAGATAAAGCGGCGTGTAGCGCGTCCGTTCGAGCGGCCACTGCTCCTCGGCGCGCTCCTGACCCACATCGATGCGTTCACGCACCTCCAGACGAACTTTCGGCCAGCTGTCGACCTCGTTCGGGTTGCCCTTCAGGAACCGGTCAAAGAACGCCATCTGGCGCCGGGTGCTCTCCGGCGTGTACATCCGTGCCCATTTGTTCCGGCCATGCACCTCGAGCCATTTCTGCTTGCTTCCAAGCCGCATGAAGGCGGCGAGCGACCCACGCGTATGCACGGCATGATCGCTCCAGCAGGCAACAACGTAGGTCGGAACCTCGATGTCCTCGACCGGCGGCATCTTGCTCTTCCAGTACTCGTCGATGAAGGGATGAACCTTCATCGCCTCGATCCAATCCTCGGCGCGGTTCAGCGAGCAGCGCACTCCCGAATTCCAAAAGCCGACAAAACCGTAATTCGGGATGCCGCCATGGAAGCCGCACTCGCGGTAGAGGTCGGACATGCCGTCATACGGCATCAGCGCGGCAAGGTGCGGCGGCCGCCTGGCGCCCGCGAACCACTGGACGATCCCGAAATAGGACGCCCCACCCATCCCGATCTTCCCCGTGCACCAGGGCTGCTCGGCGAGCCATTCGATCGTGTCGTAGAGATCGTCGCCTTCCTGCGGCGACCAGGCGGTTGCATCGCCCTCGGACCAGTTGATGCCGCGCGGATCAGGAACCACCATCGCATAGCCCGCCGGGCACCAGGTTGCCGGATCCTGCGATTCGATCGGCGCATGGTCGCTGACGGCCGCATTGTCCGTGAAGCGCATCAGCAGCGGCCGCGGCCACCGGAAATGCTTGCCGTAGGCGCTCCACAGGATGATCGCCGGCAGTTTGGCGTCAACACCGGCAGGACGGTAGATGTCGGTGTAGATGGTGACGCCGTCGCGCAGTTTGATCGCGACGTCGTAGTCGATGACCAGGCCGTCGACGATCTCCTGGCGAGGATTGAAGCCGGGATAGTTGCGGGTCTTGAGATCGATGCCCGGCTTCATGACCTCGTCGTCGACGCCGTTGATGACTACGCCCATTCTCGCCTCTTCCCGGTTTGCTTGGTTTTTTGTTGTGCCTGATGATCAGTGGACGGATTCGACGGGACCCGGCGAAGGCCGATCGAGTGCCGCGATGCCGCCGAAACTGTGCGGGTTGAGGCCGGCCATCAGCCGTCCGTAATTTTCCGACAGCGCCTCGAGGTTCAGCGCGCCGTGCAGGGTGACGACCCTCGCGTCGCGCCACGCGCGCTGCAGGGGCTCGCCCTCCTTGATCGCGTTCGAGCCCGAGTTGCGGTGCAACAGCTCGATCGCCTCCGCGCACCATTTCGCCGCATAGGCGGTCTCGACGAGCACGCGGCCGCTGAACTCCTGCAGCTCGCGCGGGTCGATCGGCTCACCGGCCGCGGCCAACGCGCCGTAGCGGTCGGTCTGCTCGGCATTGGCGCGCGAGACCAGCGTCGCCGACCGGATCTTCGAATGCACCTCCGACAGCATCAGGTGGGTCAGCGGGGCTTCGAGCTGGTTCTTGTAGGTCGTGCCGCGGATCGGCCGACCGGCCGACCGGTCAAGGAAACGCGCCAGCGCGCCCTCGGCCAGGCCGACCGACATCCCGCTCATGAGGCTGAAGGCCCAGCCGAGCGTCGGCGCCCGCCAGATCGTGCCCTTGAGTCCGTGTTCATGCACGCCGGCGATGATCTCGGGAAACGGAACGCAGCGGTAGTCGGGAACGAACAGCTCGTCCTTGACCAGGCAAAGCGAGTTGCTGCCCGATCCCCGCATGCCGGCGACCTGCCAGTCGTCAAGGGATCTGAGCTCCTCGCACGGCACCTGCACGCCGAACAGGCGCGGCGTTCCCGCACCCTCTTCCATGCAGCCGAGATTGGCCCAGGGTGCCCAGGCGGCGTTGCTGCCGAAGGTCCACGGACCTCCGGTCACGATCCACCCTCCATCCGCCCGACGCACGCGTCCCTGG
Organism: uncultured Acetobacteraceae bacterium; assembly: GCA_964252545.1. Classification (GTDB taxonomy): domain Bacteria; phylum Pseudomonadota; class Alphaproteobacteria; order Acetobacterales; family Acetobacteraceae; genus Lichenicoccus. The sequence goes on from CAXUNX010000011.1 coordinate 12,557, forward strand.
GTTGCGGGGAAGTGGCTCGAGCCCGCGGTGCGCGGCCCGACCCAGTCGGGCCCGAACACCTCCTCTGCGACGCGACGTCCCGCCCGCACCGGGATCCAGTTCATGGTGGCGCCCACCCAGCTCGACCAGCCGCACGAACCGTCCCATTTCGAGACCTCGATGATGACCTCGAGCTGCTCGGCCACCGACAACTCATAGCCGCCATATTCGGCCGGCGTGCCGATCTTGAACACTCCCGCGGCGTCGAGGTCCTCGATGGTGTCGGAGGAGAGCTGCCCGTCCCGCTCGGCGAGCGGCGCGCGCGCCCGCAAGGCCGGACCGATCTCGCGGACGCCTCGGAGCACGGCATCGACCTTGGTCGATGGGCGGGCGGCCAATGAAGGTGTGTCGAGCATCCTTGAACTTCCTTTCCCGGGTTTTCTGAACCAGCGAACTGAGACCGTCTACATTTTCTATAGCTGCTGCGGCCCGGGGTTGCCATCGTGATCGTGTTCGGGCGGACGCCACCACCTGTCAGGTTCCGGTGAGAAGCCGAACTGCCGCTCGAGCTGCAGCGGGACGGACAGCGTCTTCATGTGATGCGCCGCCGCGCCGACCACGTGGTTGCCGCCGATGTGCGAAAGCGGCTCGGCGACCGTCCAGCCGAGACCGGCCGCCTTGACGCGCCGGAAGATCGCGCCGGTGTCGGCCGGATCGCGGAAGCCAAGGGCTACGGTCTTGAAGCCCTGTTGGTCGAGGCGGTCATCCAGGGGCCGGGGACGTCCAGGGGGGAACTCGTATTCCACCAGCTCCAGGAAAATCGTGCCCCCGCGCAGCAGCGCCGTGCGTCGGCGGGCGCCAGGCAGGCCCCAGAGCGCCTCGTGCTGCGGATCGTGCAGCGCGCCAGGAACGTCGTCCAGACCGGCAACCGCGCCGAAGAAGGTTTGTGCGTCCCGGAGGTTCGAGACCGACGCCGAAACATAGACCACCGCCGGGTCGAGATCATGGTAGCGATCACGGGCGCCGGGCAGTTTCTCTCCTTCCTCCATGATCTCGACCGGGATGCCGATGGTCGGATCCTGAAAACAGACCCGCCGCAGTCCCGCCACTTCGACCGGCGGCGTGAGCGTGCGGATATCGAGTGCAGACAGGCGCGCCAGCGTGCCCGGGAAATCCGCAACCGAGAGGCCCATCCGGCAGAAGCCGATGTCGTTCGGCCTCCATCCGGCCGGGAGCGGTCGTTGCGGCGGGGTCGTGTGGGTCCAGAACTCGAGCTGCAGCAACTCCTGACGCCCCACCATGTAGAGCACCGAGGCCCCGCCGCGAGCGCCGAGGCCCATCGCCCTGCCGTTATGCTCGCTATAGATCAGTCGTTCCCCGGCGCCGGCGAAGCCGAACACGCTGCCGTAGAGATGCTTGCAGAACGGCAGGTCGTCGCTGCCGAGGACCACCTGCAGGATGTTCGGCACCTTCACCACGCAACACCGCTTGTCACGACGTCTTCCTTGCCCGCGATCGCGCGGCCGGACCGCGCCAGGAGGGGTGCGAGTGTCAGAACCAGATGAACAGGTTGGCGAGGAAGTTCAGCGCGCTGCCGGTGTTGCTGGTGTAGACCAGCGGGCTCGGGTTGTCGGTGTAGCTCAGGCCGAGACTGAGATCCACGCCGTGGGTGACGTGGAAGCCGTACGATCCGGTGATGGTGTTCGCATTGTTGTGCGTCCGCTGGCGGAAGCTCTTCAACTGATCGATCGCTTGTCCGCTGAAGACGTTCCGGTTGTAGACCACGCTCGCCAGGTCGAACGGGCGGCCGGGAATCAGGCCGAAACCATAGATGCGCGCCTCGTAATACTGCGTGAACGCGTTGAAGTAGGGCGGCGCATACATCGCCGAGGCGCCAACATACAGGCCCTGGTAGGCGGTGAACGGGCTTGGCGCGGTTTGCAGCACCTGCTGGTCGCCCAGGAGGAAAAGACCGTAGTTCGCGGTGTGGCGTATGCCTGGCGCGAGGCCGCCGAACGTCGAGGTGAGCTCCGTGTAGCGGCTGCCGTTGTAGAGTGCTGCACCCCGGATCCAGGTCGACAGCAATCCTGGCGCCGCGTTCACCTTGTAGCCGGTCTCGTCGATCACCAGCGCGCTCGCGTTCGGCACGGTGAACCGCACGTTGGTTTTGTTTTCCAGACGTTCCTCGGGCAGCCCGTCCGGACTGGTCGAGCGCTGGATGCCGATCTTCGAATAGATATGATCGGGAAGGTTGAACTGGATGTTGATCGCCGGCGTGGCAAAGCCGCCAAGGCTCTGCCCCACCTCGAACGGGATCGCCGCACTCACGCCGAACAAGCCGGTGCCGATGCTGCCGCCGACTTCCGTTCCCAGGAATTCCAGGTTCTCGGTGAGATAGCCGATCTTGAACTCCACGGCCTTGTTGAAGAATGTCTGGTAGTAGCTGAGCTGACCGACGCCGATGCCGTCCGGATCGCCTGGGTTCCAGTTGGTCTCGAGGAGGGAACCGGCTGCAACGATCTGCCCGTCGGGGATGCCGTAGCGCGAAAGGTCGCACATGATGAACAGGGTGTCGGCCGTCGTGTAGGTCGGGAGCTGGCCGCTATAGGACTGGTTGTCCCGGCTGATCGTGCTGATCGCGTTGCCTGCCGGAAGACCATGCCTGAGGATGTTGTCCTCGAAGGTGGAGTCCGAGAACCCGAACCAGCTGATGCCGTCCGCCGCGAGCTGGTTGCGCACCCCAAACAATCCCTGGTCGACCGTGTCGATGGCGGGAGGCAGCGGGATGTCCCATCCCCGCAACTTCAG
>CAXUNX010000011.1:15353-35825 GCA_964252545.1 uncultured Acetobacteraceae bacterium
TCGACGCCGGCTTGAGCGTCGAGACCGCGCCCGCGCCCCCGGCACCAGCGCCTGCCACCGGTGGTGTCGCCTGCCGGGGCCCAACCTGCGAGCTCGGCGAGGACGTCACCGGCGCATTCTCGGCCACCCGCGTGCCGGACCCGTCCAGCACAGGGTCAGCCGTTTGCGTGGCCGATTGGGGATCAGGCGCCGTCGCCGCCGCGTTCAGCCCAGGCGGCCCGGCCGCCGCGTTGGAGGAGCCGGACGGTGCCGCTGCGAGCGCGGGACCGGCCAGGCCCGCCGCAACCGCAAGCAGGGCCGCAACCAGGATCCGCGGCGGCATCGCATCCGAACCGTTCGCCTCGGGCGCGCCCGTCAAGTCCTCTTTCACTCTCTCCACCGTTATCCTCCATCGAGCCGGTCTGTCAGGTGCCGGCCTTTTCTGAAATGACTGCTTCGGCGGCCACCCTCCGGCCCAGATCGTCTCGGCTGCTCTACGGATCGGTGCCGGCGATGCCGGGGACACGACCCGGTTGCGGCGAGCCGCAGCTGCGGCGCTTACGTCACACTCCGGTACGGTAACGCAACGCTTCCGGAGCCGTCGAGCGCCCCCGATCCGCGGCCTTGGGTTCGCGGTCAGCTTGTGCTCTTTGCATCGACACCAAACCGCTCCAGGGCCGCCGCCCTGAGCGAGGGCCGGCCGCGCCGCCCGCCGGCAGGGTGGTCGCGACAAGGCTCATTCGGATATCGCTCGTCAACACGACTCCTCTCCCCCACGACGCATCTTCAACTCGAGCGTCACCGCGCCCGATCGAGACGTCTTGTTCCGGTATCGCGACTTCGCGTGGCAGCAAGATGCGTGAGTGCAATTGGCGAAATCGGCGACCTGCCTTGAAATGAGAGATATCTCATATGGCAGTCAGCGTCAACACGTTGCGCTGTTTTGTGTCGCCTCGTCCGCCGGTGCCGGCGATGCAGAAGCCGGCTGCCGCTGCCCTCGACGCGATCACCGCACGCGGTGCTTAATAAGGCTGGTTGCTTCGGCGGCCTTCCAGAAGGTTGATGACGGCGCGGGCCGCGTCCAGCACGTTCGTTCCGGGACCGAATATGGCGGCGATGCCGCTCTGCAGCAGGAACTCGTAGTCCTGGCGCGGGATGACCCCGCCGATAATGACGATGATCTCGTCGGCGCCCCGCGCCTTCAAGGCGGCCACGAGTTCCGGGGCGAGCGTCCGGTGGCCGGCAGCGAGGGACGAGAGCCCGACCACCTGCACCTTGTGCGCGACCGCCATCTCCGCCGCCTCGTCCGGCAGCTGGAACAACGGACCGGTCACCACGTCGAAGCCGATGTCGCCGAACGCCGAGGCGATGATCTTGGCGCCGCGGTCGTGCCCGTCCTGCCCGAGCTTGGCGATCATGATCCTGGGCGGGTGTCCGGCGGCGCCGCTATATTGGTTGAGCCGTTCGACGAGCGACGCGAACTCCGGATCGTCGTCATAGGCCGGGCCGTAGATCCCGCGCACCACTTGCGGCGCTGCCGCGTGGTCGCCGAACACGCGGCGGAGTGCTTCGGAAATCTCTCCCACCGTGGCCCGTGCTCGTGCCGCCTCGACCGCCGCCTCGAGGATGTTGCCGGCACCGCTGCGCGCGGTGAGCGTCAGCGCCTCCAGCCGACGCTCGACCTCGCCGCCATTGCGCTGGTCGCGCAACTGCTGGAGCCGCGCGATCTGCGCGCTGCGGACCGCGACGTTGTCGATGTCGCGGATCTCGATCGGCTCCTCGTCCTCCAGGCGGTAGCGGTTGACGCCGACCACGACCTCTTCGCCCTTGTCGACCGCCGCCTGGCGCCGGGTCGCCGCCTCCTCGATCAGGCGCTTGGGAAAGCCCTCGGCGACCGCGCGCGTCATGCCGCCGCGCTGCTCCACCTGATCGATCAGCGCCCAGGCCCGATCGGCCAGCTCCGCGGTCAGGTTCTCGATATAGTACGACCCGGCCAGCGGATCGACCACCTTCGTCACGCCGGTCTCGTGCTGGAGGATGAGCTGCGTGTTGCGTGCGATCCGGGACGAGAACTCGGTGGGCAGCGCGATCGCCTCGTCGAACGAGTTGGTGTGCAGCGATTGCGTGCCGCCCAGCACCGCCGACATCGCCTCGAAGGCGGTGCGGATGATGTTGTTGTACGGATCCTGCTCCTGCAGCGACACGCCGGAGGTCTGGCAATGGGTGCGCAGCATCAGCGAGCTCGGCTTGCTCGGCTGGAACTCGCGCATGATCCGCGCCCAGAGCAGCCGCGCGGCACGCAACTTGGCCGCTTCCATGAAGAAGTTCATGCCGATCGCGAAGAAGAACGACAGCCGGGGTGCGAAATCGTCGACGTCGAGGCCGTTTGCGATCGCCGCCCGAACATATTCGCGCCCGTCCGCGAGCGTGAAGGCGAGCTCCTGAACCAGCGTCGCTCCCGCCTCCTGCATGTGGTAGCCGGAGATGGAGATCGAGTTGAACCGCGGCATCTCGCGCGCGGTGTAGCCGATGATGTCCGAGACGATCCGCATCGATGGTTCGGGCGGGTAGATATAGGTGTTGCGGACCATGAACTCCTTGAGGATGTCGTTCTGGATCGTGCCCGACAAGGCGGCGCGCGGCACACCCTGCTCCTCGCCGGCGACGATGAAGTTCGCCATGATCGGGATGACGGCGCCGTTCATGGTCATCGACACCGAGACCTTGCCGAGCGGGATTGCCTCGAACAACCGCTTCATGTCCTCGACGCTGTCGATCGCGACGCCGGCCTTGCCGACGTCGCCCGCGACGCGGGGATGATCGGAATCGTAGCCGCGGTGGGTGGCGAGGTCGAACGCCACCGAGACGCCCTGCTGCCCAGCCTGCAGCGCCTTGCGATAGAAGGCGTTGGACGCTTCCGCGGTGGAGAACCCGGCATATTGCCTGATCGTCCAGGGCCGTCCGGCATACATCGTCGCGCGCGGCCCGCGCACAAACGGCTCGAGCCCCGGCAGCGAGCCGAGATGGCCCCCGGCGCGCGCGAGGTCCGCTTCCGTGTAGAGCGGCTTGATCGGGATGCCCTCGGGCGTGTTCCACACGACGCTGTCAGGCGAAGCGTTCAACTCCCGCGCGGCGAGAGCGTCCCATTCCTGAGCTTCCCGATGCTTGGGGTTCTGCTGTTGCGGCGCGTGATCCATGTTTCTCACCTCGAACGATCCGAAACGACGCCGGCCGGGCCGGTGCCCACCGCAAGCGCCGGTCGTGGCGGTGGTCAGCCCACAGCGTCCTTGATCGGGTTCAACAGCGTTCCGATCTTGTTGATCGTCACCTCGCAGACGTCGCCGGGCTTGAGAAACAACGGCGGCTTGCGCGCATACCCCACGCCAGCCGGCGTGCCGGTGGCGATAACATCGCCGGGCTCGAGCGTCATCGCTTCGGAAAGCAGCTCGATCAGTGTTGCAACATCGAAGATCATGTCGGACGTGTTGCCGTCCTGCATGACGTCGCCGTTCACCCGAGAGGTGACGCTCAGCCCGCGCGCGCCGTCGGGCAGCTCGTCCGCGGTGACCAGGTCGGGGCCGAAGCCGCCGGTCTGATCGAAATTCTTGCCCATCGTCCACTGGGTGGATCTGCGCTGGTAGTCGCGTAGCGAGCCGTCATTGAAGCAGGCATAGCCGGCCACGTGGTCCAGCGCGCGGCCTGCCGGGACGCGGGTCGCAGTTCGCCCGATGACGACGGCGAGCTCGGCCTCGTAATCAAGCCGGTCGGAAGCCGGCGGCCGCAGGATCGGCTGGCCGTGCGCGACCAGCGAGGTGGTGCAGCGCATGAACACCGCCGGGTAGTCCGGGATCGGGTTGCCGCCCTCCTTGGCATGATCGCGGTAGTTCAAGCCGATGCAGATGATCTTGCCCGGGTTGGGGATCACCGGGGTCAGCTGCAACCCGGCTGTCAGCAGCGTGGGGCCGGTGGGCGCGGTCTTCATGACCCGCTCCAGCGTTTCGCCGCCGGAAAAGCTTTCCACCGCATCGTCCCGGCGGATGCCGTAACGCTGCCGCCCCTCATGCAGGAAGCTGATGATCCTCATGCAGAACCTCCATCGGCCGAAAATGCCATTCAGCGTGCCCCGAAGGCGCTGGCTTCGTCGAACCAGCGCTGCGGCGGGGTCTGCCAGCCGCCGATCCGGAAATCCGGCGCCTGCCAGCGCAGCGGCTCGTCCTCGATGTCGATGGTCTGGTAATGGCTCGGGAAAAGCTCGACGCGGTGTCCGTCCGGATCGCGGAGATAAAGGAACCGCGCCAAGCCGGGGCTGAAATGCCGGGCCGGACCGAACTCCACCTGGTCGCCGAAGCCGGCCCGGACGAACAGGTCGGCCGCCGTCATGAGGCTCTGCGACTCCGGCACGGTGTAGGCGACGTGATGCAGACGCGGGCCAGGCCCCCTGGCGAACACCACGTCGTGCGGGTTGCCCTTGCGTTGCAGGAACACCATCATGATCTCGTCCGCGTCGTCGACGACGTATTCGGACAAGCGGAAGCCGATCGAGCTGTAGAAGTCGAGGCAGTCCTGCACATTCGGCGTCACCACCTGCATGTGGTCCAGCCGTTGCGCGCAGGCTCCCTTGTGGATCTCGAGATGGTGGAACAGCCGCGGCCGGGTCTGCATCGTGGCGCAGAATTCGAGCGGCGTGCCGGCCGGATCAACCGTCTGCAGCGTCCGCCCCTGGTAGGCGACCTCGACCCATTCGGTGGCGAACCCCGCCTTCGCGAAGCCCGCCTGCGCCAGTTCGAGGTCCTCCTCGGTGCGAACGCGAAAGCCGATCCGCTCGCTCCGGGGCTCGCCCGCCTTGAGCACCAGGCTGTGGTGGCAGCCCTCCTCCAGGCCGCGCAGCCAGATCGTGCCGGGCTCCTCGTCGCTGACGACAAGGCCGAGCAGGTCGACATAGAACACCCGCGACGCCGCGAGATCGCGCACGCGTTGCACGACGTGGCTCGCCCGCGTCACGTCGAACCCGGGCTTGTGAACAGGAGCAGGAAGACGGACGGGCATCAGCGCACCTTCGATGATCGAGGCTCGGCATGGGCGAACAGGTGAGCGTGCTCGGCCCGCAGCGCCGCCTTCTGCACCTTGCCGAGGGCGTTGCGCGGCAGCTCGTCGACGACGATCACCGCCTTGGGTCGTTTGAAGGCGGCGAGCGACAGCGCCGTTTCCGCGCGGATCCGCGCCGGATCGAGTATGGCGCCGGGCTGCGCCACCACCACCGCCACCACGCCCTCGCCGAAATCGGGGTGCGGCACGCCGACCACGGCACTCTCCGCGACTCCGGGCAGCGCATCGACCACCAGCTCGACTTCCTTGGGATACACGTTGAAGCCGCCGGAAATGATGAGATCCTTGTTGCGGCCGATGATGCTGATGAAGCCGTCCGTGTCCCGCGCGGCTACGTCGCCGCTGATGAAGTAGCCGTCCGCGGTGTGCTCGGCCGCAGTCTTTTCCGGGTTGCGCCAGTAGCCGGAGAACAGGTTCGGACCCTTCAGCTCCAGCAAGCCCGGCTCGCCCGGACCGACCTCGTGCTCGTTCTCTGCCCTGATGCGGACATCGATCCCGGGGAGCGCTAGCCCGACCGTGCCCGGACGGCGCGGCCCGTCATACGGGTTCGACGTCACCATGATCGCCTCGGTCATGCCGTAGCGCTCCAGGATCTCGTGTCCGGTGCGTGCGCGGAACGCCGCGAAGGTGCTGTCGAGCAGGGGCGCCGAGCCGCTGATGAACACTCGCATCGACCGGCAGACCGAGCGGTCCAGCTGCGGGTCCTCCAGCAGGCGAGCGTAGAAGGTCGGCACGCCCATGAACACCGTGGCGGCCGGCAGGTCCGCAATCACCGCGGCGGCGTCGAACTTCTCGTGGAAGAGGATCGGCGAGCCGTTCAGCAATGCGCCGTGCAGGGCGACGAACAGCCCGTGCGCGTGGTAGATCGGCAGCGCGTGCAGCAGCACGTCGCCCTGCTGCCAGCGCCAGGCCTCGTGCAGCACGAGCATGTTGGACGACAGGTTCCGATGCGTCAGCACCGCACCCTTGGACCGCCCCGTGGTTCCTGAGGTGTAGAGGATCGCGGCCGGGTCGTGGGGTCCGACGGCCGCGACCGCCTCCGCCGGTGCCAGATCGCGCCAGGGTGCCGCGTCGAGCTCGCGCCCGAGAAGCTCGCGCCCGAGCAGCTCGCGACGTCCGGCGAACGGCACCGTCGCTGCGGCGTTGGTCTCGCCCGCGACCACCAGCGCCGGATCGGCGTCGTCCAGGAAGTAGGCGACCTCGCTGGCCATGTAGGCGGTGTTGAGCGGGACGAACACCGCGCCGCTGCGCACGCAGCCGAGATAGAGCACCACCGCGGCCGGTGACTTGTCGAGCTGGACCACCACGCGGTCGCCCGCACGCACGCCGCAGCGGGCGAGCCACGTGGTCACCCGCGCCGCCTCCGCGAGCAACTGCCCGAACGTGACCGATCCCCCGCCCTGCAGCAGCAGGAACTTCTTGTCGAGACGATCCGTCAGGCCCCGCGTGAGGATGGAGAACAGGTTGTCGGCGGCATGTTCCACCATTGTGCTCGCATCTGGGGACATGGGCCGCTCCCTAGCCGACGATCTGCATGGATTGGCGCTGGAACAGGATCGGGTCGATCACCTCGGACAGCAGCGCCTTGTGCCGGGGATGCGCCTGGTAGGCGTGCCAGGCTGCCTCGTCGGCGAACGTCGCGAGCAGCAGATAGTCGGGATTGCCGGAGCGCAGGCCGATGTCGGGACCGCCCTGGATCGACAGCAATCCGGGGATTGCGCCGCGCAGCGCGTGAACCGCAATCGTCACGGCCGCCACGCGCTCGGCCGTCACCCCGTCTTTCCACCTGAACATCACGGTGTGGAGGATCATGCCGCCTGCTCCACGAACAACGCCTTTCCGACCAGAACCGGCACCATCTCGCGGAGCGCGTCGCCGGCGGTCGGCGGAATGATGGCGGCGACGTGGCCGTCCGGCCGCACCAGAACGGCCTCGCCCGCGCCGAGGTCCACGAAGCGGCGCAGCGCGCCATGGGGATCGGAGAAATCGAGCCCCTCGACGACCAGCCTGACCGGCGCATCCGAGAACCAGTTGCCTTCCGGCGGTGCCGCGTGCCGTCCCGCCAGCAGGGTGAAGCGCGTGTCGTCGAGCAGGTCGAGCAGCGGGATCACCGCGCCGCCCCGCTCGAGCCACGCATGCGGCATGCGGCCGCCGACCACGAGTCTCGGCTGGAAATCCGACACGTCCGCCGTTCCGACATCGCCTGTTGCGCCGTAGACGAAGCCGAGTTGCAGTGCCAGGCTGTCGAAATGCTCGCGCTGGTTCGCGATCTGCCGCTGCACGTCGGCCTGCGCCACCGGGTCGCCGAGCTGCCGCAGCAGCGCCCCGGCATCCTCCCCGTCGCCGGATTTCAGCGCCATCTGCAGCTTGAGGATGCGCTGCGCGTTGTTGTAGCTCTGCGTCGAGTTCGTCACCGCCACCGCGTGCCGCTCGGCGTGGTAGCTGTCGAGCAGCCGGTCGGACGCCCGCCCGCGGATCACGCTGGCTATCTTCCAGGCGAGATTATGCGCGTCCTGCAAGCCCGTGTTCAGGCCGAGCCCCCCCGTCGGCGGGAAGCGGTGCGCGGCGTCGCCGACCAGGAACACGTTGCCGACACGGTAGCGATCCGCAACCTGCGACATCAGCATCCATGGCAGGATGTGCTTGATCTCGATGGCATGGTCGCCGCCGCCGATCGCGTGCCGCAGGATCCCCTCGCACACCTCCGGCGTGAAGCGTTCCCGCGGCGTCACCGCCGGATCGTGCGGGTACAGCATGCACCAGTTGCTGTTGATGTCGTAGGCGATCAGCACGCCGGCGTGCGGCGGCTGCATGATCCAGTAGAGGATGGCCGGCCGGTCCGCCACCACCTCGCGGAGGTTGGCGCTGAAATGGATGGTGATGAAGGCCTGCATCGTGTTGTCGCCCAGCATCTCGATGCCAAGCTCGCGGCGCACCGCGCTGCTGGCGCCGTCCGCTCCGATCAGGTAGCGCGCGGTGTTCTCGCTCCGCTCGCCCGTCGCGACATCCTCGAGCGTGGATTGCACCGCGTCGGCCGATTGCCGGCAGCCGATCCACCTGATCCCGCGCCGCACCTGGATCAGCGGAGAACGCGCGATTTCCTCGAGCAGCACGTCCTCGAACGAAGGCTGCGCCAGGTTGATCAGCGGGGTCGGAGTGACCTCCAGCACCTGCTCGTCCTGCCGCTCATAGGGCAGGACGCCGATCTCCTGGCCCGCCAGCGTCGTGACGAACCGCACCCAGCCGCCATCCTGGCTCGGGGTTGCGCGCCGCCTCATCGCCTCGGCGTCGAGGCCGATCGAGCGACAGATCTCCAGCGAGCGCGGGTTCAGCGCGTGCGCCTTGGGCGCACCGTGCCGCATGCTGAAGCGGTCGATCACGGTTGAACGAAGCCCGTGTCGCGCAAGCAGGATCGCGGTCATCAGGCCGACCGGGCCCGCGCCGACAACTAGAAGGGACGATTGGTCGTCGGCGCCGTTGCGCATGGGCTTCTTGGCGGTCCCTGGTAGCAGCGATCAAACTGAGAGGTATCCCATAATGAGAGGGCCATCAATTTGCAAGCGCCGCTTGCGGCCATCGCGCGTACGCCCGATACCATGGCGATCATGACCTTTATCGGCGGACATCCTTTGAAGCGATCCCTTTCGGGCCGGGACGACGGCGATGGCAAGCGGTCGCGCACCCGCAAGCGCCTGATCGACGCGGCATTGCGGCTGATGTCCGAGCGCGGCATCGTCGCCACCTCGGTGAGCGAGATTTCCGCCGCCGCCGATGTCGCGAACGGCACCTTCTACCTGCACTTCCGAAACAAGTCCGCCATCGTTTCGGTGATCTGCCAGAGCGTGACACTCGCCATGCACACGGAGATGGACAGCAAGCGGGCGCACGTGCTGGACGGGGCGGCCCGGGTGCTGTTCGCCACGCAGCAGTTCATCGAGATCGCGGCCGACGAGCCGGTTTGGGGCAACCTGCTGCTGCGCGCGGTCGCGGAGTCGAACGCGATCAAGGAGGACATGTCGCGCTACATGCGCGCTGACGTCGATACCGGGATCAAGCAGGGATTGTTCCGCAAGGATTGCGACGAGTTTGTTATCGACTGCCTCCTGTCGATCCTGACCACCGGCATCAGCGCCCGTCTCACCACCGGCGATCACGACATCAGCCTGCGCGCCGGCGAGTTCATGCTTGCGGTTCTCGGCATGAGCGGCGACGCCATCGAGGCCCATGCGCGCCGGTTCAGGAAGGACCATCCCGCCAAGCCGGCGGCGAAACGGCGGCCGTAACCCGTCTGGTCCGCAGGCCCGCGCCTTGCGGGACCGGCATCACCGAGCCCAACGCCGTCGGCCGGCAAGCTGCCTGATCTGCTCTGGAACGGCGGCCCGACGCGGCTGCGCGTCGCATCGGCAGCAAGACCGCCGCTGCAGTATTGACGGGGCTCTCATTTCCGGACAGTGTGTCGAGCCTAGAGCCCGGCGAGGCCGTGCAAACAAGATATTCGCGAGCGGTAGCGGTCGGTCTTCCGGGGCCATGCGGCGCCGTGACCAGGAGGCGTAGCCGCCCAGAGCCTGGGCGACCAAGGCTGTCACGCATCGTCCGGATCGCGTCGTGCGCGAAGACGCATTGCGTCACGGCACGGGGCGGTCGCGAGGTCAATCCTGTAACGAACGAAATGGCGGGGAAACAAGGCATGTCGGAACACGACAAGACGGCGATCATCGAGATCCTGAACCTTTACGGCTTCGCGCTTGATGCGCGCGCCTGGGACCTGTTCGACGGTGTGTTTTCCGAGGACGTGATCGCCGATTTCGGTCCTGCCGGCGCTCAATGGTCGGGGCTTGCCGACTTCAAGCGGTCGTTCGCGGAGTTCCACGACACACTCGACAACCACCAGCATACGATGATGGGCCACCTGGTGCATGTCGACGGCGACAAGGCCAACGCGTTCTCGTTCGGCAACTGGCTTCTTGTGCGAGAGTCGGCGCAGGACGGATCGAGATGGCTCGGCACCGGCTGGTACGACGACGAACTTGTTCGGACCGATCGTGGCTGGCGCATCAGCCATCGTGTTTGCCGGCTGCTGTCGTGGACCGGCAATCCGTTCGTCCCGATCCCCAACGCGGAACATCGGCCCGACATGGCGACCAACACGCTGCACCGGGATCGCGCGGCGGGCAAGATCCGGTTCTTCAACGCGATCACCGCAAAACAAGCCTAGCCGCGATCGGCGCCATGGGCCGGCGCCAGGGCGCAGCGTCAAGGGCGCGGCGTCAGGAGCGCGGCTGATGGCGGTGCCGTCGGCCCCCCGCGTGGACGACCGCCACGGTGCCACGGGTGTCGCGCCACGCGCGTGGCGTCCGGTCGACTGAGCCCATCCGGCCCGGCATGAAACGTCGTGCTTCCGCAACGACCAGCGCCGTGCCTCATCCGTCTCGATGCGAGGGACCGCATGTCTGCCAACAACCAAGCAGCAACAAGCCACCACCCCGAGGCCGACGGCCTCATCGGCGTTTTCGCGGGACCGGTGGCGGGACTGGCCTACCAGACGCCCACCCTGTCGGGCCTGACCAACCAGCGGGGCGAGTTCCGCTACCGGCCGGGTGAGGCCGTGACGTTCCTGCTGGGCCGTCTGGTGCTTGGAACCACCGAGGCCGCGCCCCGCGTCAATCTCGCCCAGCTCGTCCAGCGGGTTTCCGGCAACATCCACAAGCTGCATGATCCCTCGGTGACCAACCGAGCGCGTCTGCTCCAGTCGCTGGGGCAGCACGGCGACGTCGAGGGCGGCATCACGATCGCGCCCGCGGTGCACGAGGTGATCGGTTCGCGGGTGCTTCCATTCGATCCGCTGCCGGGGATCAATATCGAGGGGTCCGCGGGCCAGGACCGGTTCGAGAACGATCCAGCGGTCACGGCGCTTCTCGAAGCGCTGAACGCGGCGCCGGGAGCTTTCGTGACCAGCACGCCTCGCACGCTTCGGACGGCGGCCGCGGCCCGCAACGAGCTGCGCCGGAACATCCGCGGCATCATCAAGGCGACCGACGTCAAGATCCCGTTGCGCGACGGCTCCTTTGTTTATGCCGACCTGTTCCGGCCCGCCGCGGACGGCCACTACCCCGCCATCATGAGCTCGAGCTTCTACGGCAAGAGCTTCTATCACGAATGCATCTGCAACGAGGCGGACGCGCTCGAAAAGGAGGAAATGGAGGACCGGTTCTTCTCGGGCAATCCGGATGGCCTGCAAGACGAGAACCACGAGACCGTCAACACGTCCGAATGGGTGCCGAACGGCTATGCGGTGATCCGCATCGACCCGCGCGGCGTGTGCCGGAGCCCGGGCCTGCAGGCGCCGCTCAGCCGACAGGAAGCGGAGGATTATTACGACGCCATCGAATGGGCGGCCAAGCAGCCCTGGTCGAACGGCAGCGTCGGCCTTTGGGGCATGTCCTATGTCGCGATGACGCAGCATAACGTGGCCAGCCTGCAGCCGCCGAGCCTCAAGGCGATGATCGCCATCGGCACCGACTCCGACCCCTACAACGAATATCTCGCGGTTGGTGGCTTGTGGTCGGAAGCCTGGTGGAACTGGTGGTGGAAGATCTGGTCCGGCCATAACCATTGCGGGGAGCGGCGCCAGACCGACTGGATGGACCGGCTCAAATCGAACGCGTTCGATGAACCCTCGATCTATAACCCGCACGGCGCGAGCTTCATGAAGCCCGAGATGGACCGTGCCCGTGCGTCCGTCTGGATCATCGGCCCGCAGACCGGCGCCGTGATCCACCAGCTCGGCAGCAGCGAGACCTTCATCCGTGCCGAGGGTGCCCGCAGCCGCAGGTTCGACTTCATCGATGCCTGGTTCCCCCACTCCTACCAGAGCAGCACCGTGGCCGAGCACATGCGCTACTTCGACCATTGGCTGAAGGGGCACGACAACGGCGCGATGGACGATGCTCCCGTGCGCATCCAGCTCAGAACCGGCAACGCCGCCTACCACACCGTGGGCGAGAATGAGTGGCCGATCGCGCGGACGCGTTACACGCGCTTCTATCTCGACGCCTCGCCATCGAGCTGGCCCGGCGACGAGCGGACGAAAAGCCCGTTCCGCCTTTCGCACACGCCGCCCGCCGCCGAAAACAGCGCGAGCTACGATGCCGAGCTGGTGCTCGGGCAACCGATCCCGTTCCCGAAGGGACATGTGGGCGGCACCCCCCGCTGGTCGACCGGCATCTGCTTCGTGAGCGATCCCGTGCAGGAGGAGATGGTGCTGATCGGCTACATGAAGGTCGGCCTCTGGGTGTCCTCGAGCAGCAGCGACATGGACATCCACGCGTCGCTGCGGGTGATCGACGAGAACGATCGCGAGGTCCGCTACGAAGCCATCGTCATGCCGATCGACCCCGAGCACATCCATCCGGTCGGCTATGGATTGCTGAAAGTGTCGCACCGCAAGCTCGACGAGGCACGAAGCAGGGAATACTGGCCCGTCCACACGCACCGCGCCGCAGATCATGCGCCGCTTGCCGCCGGTGAGATCGTGGCCGTCGAGTTCGGTCTCAACCCCAGCACCGCGGTGATCAGGCGCGGCCACCGTCTGCGGCTCGACCTGCAGCCCAACGTCCCGGCCGGTCTGCCTTCCCGGTCCTACAACGAATCGTACCACACCGGCGCGACCAACGCGGTCCACACCGGGCCGCAGCACCCGAGCTACGTGCAGCTGCCGCTCATCCCGCAACGAGGCTGAGTGCGGCCCCGACACCCGCCCGGCGGCCGCAAGCGGGTGCCGCCTGCGATGAAGGACCGAGTGCGATGATCCTGGTCACGGCGGCCAACGGCAACCAGGGAAGAAGGCTGATCCCGCGGCTTCTGACGGCCGGTGCCCGGGTTCGCGCCTGCGTACGAACCGAAGCGTCGGCCGCACGCCTGCGGGAGGCGGGCGTTGCCGATATCGTGCTGGCGGACCTGTCCGATCCGGACGAGATGGCCCGCGCGATGCAGGGGGCCGAGAAGGTTTATTACGTCGGGCCGACCATGCTTCCGGGCGAGCGCGAGATGGGGTTTGCCGCCGTCACCGCCGCACGGGCGAACGGCGTCAGGCATTTCGTGTTCTCCTCCGTGCTGCACGCCATCACCAGCGACCTCGTCCAGCACGCGCTCAAGCGCGATGTCGAGGAGCACCTGCTGTCGTCTGGTCTCGAATTTACCATCCTGCAGCCTGCGAACTACATGCTGCCTCACAGGCTGCGCCCGGTGTTCGAGCGGGGCGTGTTCGAGCTCGCCTGGTCACTCGACCGCAGGCAATCGCTTGTCGACGTGGGTGACGTGACCGAGGTCGCAGCAAACGTGCTGCTCCACAGCGAGCGGCATGTCGGAGCGACCTACGAACTCGCCTCGCCGGGGCGGTTTACCGCGCACGATCTGGGCAGGATCATGTCCGGCATCGTTGGTTGCGACGTGGCCGTGCGCGAGATCGGGGCCGACACGTTCTTCAGGGCGCGCATCGGTGAGCCGGCCGCCTTTCCCTATGAGGCGGGCGTGATGCGCGCGATTGCCGCCCGCTACAGCAGCCACGATTTCATCGGCAACCCGAACGTCCTGACATGGCTGCTGGGCCGCCCGCCGACGAGCTATGCCGATTTCGTGCAAAGGGAGTTCGACATTTTCAAGCAGGCGAAGCTGCCATCGGCGTCTCCCCGCAGGTGACACCCGGTCACAAGCCGGCTTCGGTCCGGCCTCGCCTTGAGATCAGCGACGGGCGGCGGGAACCCAGGTGACGTCGGACCGGCCGTCGTCGTTGAGGTGGCGGGCCACGACGAACAAGAGGTCGGACAACCGGTTGACGTAGCGGCATGCCAGCGGGTCGACACCGTCGCCCGCATGCAGCGTCCATAGCCGGCGCTCGGCGCGGCGCGTGATCGTGCGCGCGCGATGCGCCTCGGCGGCGGCCAGCGTGCCGCCCGGCAACACGAAGCTGGTGAGCGGTGCCAGCCGGGCGTTCAACGCTTCGGTACCCGCCTCCAGCCGCGACAGCGCATCCTGTGCCAGGTGCGAGGCGGCGCCCGGTCGGCAGATCCCGGCGCCGAGATCGAACAGGTCGTTCTGGATCTGCTCCAGCAACGCAGCCAGTGTGGCGTCGCCGACCAGCGCGCGCAGCACGCCAAGCGAGGCGTTGGCCTCGTCGACGGCGCCCATCGCCTCGATCCGGTGGTCGTCCTTGCTGACACGGGTGCCATCGGCGAGCCCGGTGACGCCCGCGTCACCGCCGCGCGTGAAGACGCGGTCGATGCGCACTGGGCCGTCTTCCGGGGACTCACTCATGGATCACCGTTTGAAACAATGGGCCTCGAACCGCAGGGCGACGGAGACGAAGCGGCTCGGCTCCGCCCGCGCGGCATCAGGTGCCTACCGAACATCTCGGACGTCGTCCGGTTCCCGTTGGATACGGTTGATGGCGATGCGGCCCGCGAGGCGCCCGGTGGGGAGCCGCTTGTTGGCCCCGCTGATCAAAGCCGCTGCTTCATGGCGATGACCGTGCCCAGGACAATCAGCATCGCGGCCGAGATCAGGCATGCCGTTGTCGGTCCGCCACGATCAAACAGGTAGCCGCCGGCCGCCGCTCCCAGCGCCTGTGAAAGCGAGGAGGCGGCGGCGAACAGCGATATGGACGTGCCGACCGCGTCCGGCGCCATCTCGGCTGCCATGTTCTGCATGATGTTGTGCAGCATCAGGAACCCGAAGCCGATCGCGAACAAGGAAGCGGCCGCGATCGCTTGCGAGCCTGACAGCCCGAGCGCCACGAAGCCTGCGCCCAGGATCGCTCCGGCGGCCGCGGCCCGGGACCGTGTCGTGGACCGCCTCAGCAGTCGAGGGGCCAGAAGGGCGAAGGTGATCCCGCCGATGCCGTAAAGAGCAACCACGAGCCCTGCCCGCACCGGTCCCAGGGAGTGCCGTTCGCGCAACAAGCCCCCGACATAGGTCAGACTCAGGTAAACAGCGAAACCCTCGACCGCGACAGCGGCCAGAACGTGCATGACGGCCGCCCGGCGCAGCAGCGAGACAGGATTCGAGCGTCGTGCTTCGGTCCGCGGCATGGGTCCGGTATTCGCCAGCACCCCGGGGCTCCGGCGCGCCATCAGGGTCAGGGCGAGACCCGAAACCGCGAACAGCACCGAGAGTGCAGCGAAGATGAAGGGGTATCCGATCAGGCCGCCGATGACGCCGCCGCCGACCTGGCCGGCGGCACCCCCGAGGATCGCCGCTGCTGTCATGCGCGCGAACGCGAGTGAGCGCTGCTGCGGCGAGGTGGACTGGCTGATCCAGGCGAGCGTCAAGGGGCCCACCGCAGCCGCGATCGCTCCGGAAACGAAACGGAATACAACCAGTTCCGCAAACGACCCAGCAAAGCAACACGCAAGCGCGCTGAGTGCCGACAGGCAAGCCGCGGCGGTGACAACACGATAGGCACCCAGGCGGTCCGCCAGCGGCCCGTAGAAGAGTTGGCCGGCGCTGTAGCTGGATGCGTAGGCGGAGACCGCGCTGCCGGCAGAGCCGACGCTCAGGCCGAAACCCCTGGCAACTGCGGGAAGGGGAGTGTCGAGACAGCGCATCGACGCCGCACCCGCGAACACCGCGAGTGCGAGCGCAAGCATCGGCTGCGCAAGCCGTGGCGCCGAGGAGGCAGCATGTTGATTGTCATGGACAGGCTTGTCATGCCCAAGCCTGGACGGTGTTTGCTGCTGTGGCCCTACCATCGCCGCCGCCTCGGAGGGATCTGGCGAAAGCCTCGCGAGCGCCGAACCAGCCACGGCCCGGGGCGGGAAAGCACCGTAGCCGTTCCGCGAGAACAACGGTTCGCGTTTGCTCCCGTAGTCCGGGTGCCGCTTCGTTCAAGTCTTCGCACGGCGATCAGCATAGCCTCAACGCTTGCCGCGCGGACCCGCTGATCCGGATCGTTGCAGGCCTCGCGCCGGGCTACAAGCCGTCGCGGCCGGCCATGAAGGAGGCGATGTGCTCGTTGAGGAACTTCTCGTCCGCCGGGCTTGCTCCGGCGCCAGCGGGATGGCCCCAGAGCGAGGGGATCGGGATGAACCGGCACCGCTTGATGAAGTCCGCCTCGTAGCGGGCATCCTCCACCGGGAAGTAGAGGTCGGTCGCGGACGGCATGTAGAGCACCGGCACCTTGATCGAGCCGAGTGCCGCCTTGAGGTCGCCCGCGAACGGCGGGGTATGGCCGACGTCGTTGCCTTGCCAGGTGCGCATCTGCAGGATCAGGTCGTTGGCGTCGTCGCCCTGGAAGAACTCCGCCTGGGCGCGGTTGACCGCCTGCTGGAAGGTCGTGCCGGGCGGGTTGTCGGTGCGCCATAGTTCGAGGCGCCACCATTCCTGCGAGTAGAGCCACGCCAGCCAGACCAGCGCCGTCGCCTGGATCCCCCGGGTCGGCTCGGATTTGTAGTTGCCGCCGGCGAAGTCAGGGTCGGTGGTCAGCGTCGCGATCTGGCTGTCGAGCCGCACGATGCCATGGCCATAGGTCTTTGCGGTGCCGGAGGTCGCGACGATGCGGTCCATGAAGTCCGGATAGCTCACCGCCCATTGCAGCGCCTGCTGCGCGCCCATCGAGAAGCCGATCACCGCGCGCAGATGGGCGACATGCAGCCCATCGACCAGCAGTTGATGCACGGCGCGGACGTTGTCGCGGATCGTCGTCACCGGGAAGCGCGGGCCGTGCAGCGGTTCGGGCGTGTTGCTCGGGGAGGACGAGCGTCCGTTGCCGAACAGCTCGCTGGTGACCAGGAACAGCTTGGTGGGATCGAGCGCATGGCCCGGCCCGATCAGCCATTCATAGCCGTGCAGGTCGGCCATGTAGTGGGACGGCAGCAGCACCGCGTTGTTTCGCGCCGGGTTCAGGGTGCCGTAGGTGCCGTAGACAACATGCGCCTCGGGGAGCACGGTTCCGCTTTCGGTTCGGAAGTCGCGGATGACGAACTCATGCCGCACCGGTCCGGCCTGCGGCGCGGGTTGCGCGGTTGCGACCTCACCGCTCATCAGAACCAACACCATCGGCCAGACCAGACGCCACACCATCAGCCATCATCCTTTGTCTCCGCCCTGCAGCACTCTGGCCACATCGTCCCATCACGTTTGCTTGATCCTCGTGCTTTCCGTCGCTAGCTGCCCTTGCCGGCGCTCCAGGTGATCTCGACGCGACGGTTCTCCGGCTGGGCCACGCCGGCGGCCGCGGGCACGGCGGGGTTCGTCTCGCCCTTGGCCAGTATCTGCGTGCGTTCGGCGGGGATGCCCCGGGCGACCAGGCCCTGGGCCACAGCGATGGCGCGACGGTTGGAGAGCAGCAGGTTCTGCACCGACCCGCCGGTGGAATCGGTGGCCCCGCTGACGATCATGATGATCGGCTTGGCTTCGACGTAGATGCGGGCGGCCTTGTCGAGGATCGCCAGGTTCTGCGGGGTGAGGCTCGCCTGGCCGTTGTTGAACAGCAGCACGAGCTTGCCGTCCGGCTTGGCGCCCTCGGCCGGACCGCCCGGCGCCGGCGCGTTGACCGGAACAGGGCCGGCAGGTCGGGCAAGCCCCGCCGCCGGCACGTTGAACAGAACAACCGCCGTCCAGGCGGCCAGGCTTCGCGTGCGCATCGGTGCTTCCCCCGGGCGAGCTTCACTGTGGTTGGCTGCATCCCAATGCACGCAGGCCGTTGCAGTTCAAACCGCCCCGGCGGCAGCCCGCGGCCACGCCGACGCGTCGGGCCGGGGGAGAACCCGTCAACCGCCAGCGTCCGGGCGGCAACCGAGGCGCCGGCCTGCGCCACCGCCGCGCCACCGGCGTGCCCGCACACGATCCGTGGTCGGGCCCCGACCCGACGCAGAAACTCTCGCCCCTCGCCGGCGTGAGGGTTGGGATCAGCTGAGGAGAAAACCGCCATGGTCGATACGAGCGTCACGAAGGTGGAAGCGGGACACGCGCCAACCGGCCCGCAGGGACAACGCTACCTGGCCAGCGGCCGCGGTCTGTCGATGCGGTTGTGGGAAGCCGAGGCGGCGGGCACTCCCTCGAAGCCGGTGCGCCGCGCCTATGAGACGGTGGGCTATGTGATCTCCGGTCGCGCCGAGCTGATCCTGGAGGGACAAACCGTCAGGCTCGAGCCCGGCAGCTCCTGGGTGGTGCCGAAAGAGGCCGAGCACAGCTACCGTTTCCTGGATTCGTTCACCGCCGTCGAAGCGACCCATCCGCCCGCCGAGGTGCACGACCGCGACGCGGCCCCGGCCGGCTGAGCGAGGCAGCCGGTCCGGGCGTGGCGATGCCGCAACTCGAGCTCGGGCTGGACACGTTCGGCGACGTCACCGAGGCGCCGGACGGGAAGCTGCTGCCATACGCGCAGGTGATCCGCAACCTCGTCGAGGAGGCGGTGCTCGCCGAACGGCTCGGCGTCGATTTCTTTGGCGTGGGGGAGCATCACCGCGACGACTTCGCGGTGTCGGCGCCGGAGGTGGTGCTCGCGGCGATCTCCGCCCGCACCACGCGGATGCGGCTCGGCTCGGCGGTGACGGTGCTCAGCTCGGACGATCCGGTGCGCGTGTTCCAGCGCTTCGCCACCCTCGACGGCCTGTCCGGCGGTCGCGCCGAGATCATCCTGGGACGCGGCTCGTTCACCGAGTCGTTCCCGTTGTTCGGCTACGCGCTGTCGCAGTACGAGCTGCTGTTCGAGGAGAAGGTCGAGCTGTTCGCGCGGCTGCTCCGCGAGGAAAGCGTGAGCTGGCGGGGCCGGACCCGTCCGGCGCTGGAGCACGCGCGCATCTTCCCGCAGATCGAGACCGGCACGCTCAAGACCTGGATCGGCGTCGGCGGCAGCCCGGAATCGGTGATCCGCGCCGCCCGGCACGGCTTGCCGCTGATGCTGGCGATCATCGGCGGCGAGCCGCGCCGGTTCAGCCGTCATGTCGAGCTGTATCACCGCGCCCTCGAGCAGTTCCGCAAGCCCGGGCAGCCGGTGGGGGCGCACTCGCCCGGCTATCTCGCCGACACCGACGCGCAGGCGCGCGAGGAGTTGTGGCGGCCCTACAAGCAGATGCGGGACCGGATCGGCGCTGAGCGCGGCTGGCCGCCGATCGAGCGCGCGGAGTTCGAACGCGAAGCCGACCACGGCTCGCTGTATGTGGGCGCGCCAGACAGCGTGGCGCGCCGGATCGCCGCCACCGTCCGGGCGCTCGGCCTGTCGCGCTTCGACCTGAAATACAGCGCAGGCCCGCTCGACCATGCCAAGCTGATGCGCAGCATTGAGTTATATGGCAGCCGGGTAATCCCGCTCGTGCGTGAACTGCTCGGCTGAGCCGGCCTTCAATCGTCGAAGCGATCGACCAAGCTGCGCTCGCCCACCAGGAACGCGTCGGCCACCAGCCTTAGCGGCCGCACGTCCACATCCGACCGCCCGCCGGCGAGCAGTTCCGCGAACCGCCGGTAGATGTTGGGATATTCCTGCGACGCCTCGCCCGTCACCAGTATGTCGTCGGCAAACAGCCTGGCGCCTCCATCGGTAAGCCGGAGCCGCTCCCCGTCCGCGGTCTCGACCAGGATGGTCCAGCTCTGCTCGCCCTGCTTGCGCCAATCGAACACCGCGCCGAGATCGTCCCCGGCCTGGGGATCCGGGCTGGTGAAGGCGAGCCTGGCGCCGATCGGCATCTGGCGGTTCGCCGGCACCTCGAGGGTGGCGGACGCGACGAAGATCGGCTCGGGCAGGATCTCGGTGACAATCGACAGCGCGTTGATGCCCGGATCGAACACCCCGAAGCCGCCCGACTGCCAGATCCAGGCCTGCCCGGGATGCCAGCGGCGCACGTCCTCGCGCCAGTCGACCAGCAGCCGGCGCACATGCCGCCCGGCCAGCCTGCGCCGCGCTTCCTCGACGGCGGCGTTGAAGCGCGAGTGCCAGGTTGCAAACAGCACCCGGCCGTGCGCGTCGGCGATCCTGGCCAGCTCGGTGATCTCGCCCAGGGTGGCGGCCGGCGGCTTCTCGATCAGCACATGCCGCCCCGCCTGGAGCGCTGCCCGCGTCAACGCGAAGCGGCCGGCCGGAGGCGTGCAGAGCGCCAGCACCTCGATGGCGGGTTGCGCCTCGAACAGCGCCGGCAGGTCCGCATAGCTCGGCAGCCCGGCCACGGTGGCGCCGCGCGCGCTGACCACCGCCGTGAGCTCGAACGCCGGATTGGCCGTGATCGAGGGCACGTGCTGATCGGTGGCGATCTTTCCGAGGCCGACGATGGCGATACGATGGCGCTTCATGGTGCTTCAATCAGACACGGGCCAGGCACGGGCCAGTCGCAGGTCACGCCCTGGCCGTCCGCGTGGGACCGACGCTACTCGACCTGCATCAGCCGCACCAGCGTGAAA
>CAXUNX010000012.1:0-35296 GCA_964252545.1 uncultured Acetobacteraceae bacterium
ACGAAAGGCAGCTGTTGTTGGTCGAGCGGATCGGCGCCAAGACCGACGCTCAGGGCGTACAGCATGGTGTCGCGCTCGGTATAGCGGCTGCGGTTTCTCGTGAAGCGCCGGCTCATCAGCTCTGCGGCGCTCGCAGCCATGGTGCTATTCCTCCGTGTCCGCACCGCGAATGTCGGCGTTCAAACGCGCGCGTTTCACCAGATCGCGTATGATCGGTCCCGCGTCGGCGGCGTCCGCGACGGTTTCTCCGACCGGTCCGCGATGCCAGCTCTCCGAGACGGCGATGATGCCGCCGCCGGCCTCGAACACGCGCCCGGTGATGTCGGCGGCTTCCACGCTAGCCAGCCAGACGATGGGCGGTGCAACCCATTTCGGGTCCATCCGCGCGAGCTCCTCCTCGCTGCGCTCGCGCAGGTTCGCGGTCAGCCGGGTGATGGCGATGGGGGCTACGGCATTCACCGTGACGCCGTAACGCTTCAGCTCGCGCGCGGCGATGATTGTGAAGGACGCAATGCCCATCTTGGCCGCGCCGTAATTGGTTTGACCGAGATTGCCATACAGGCCGGAGGCGGAGACCGTATTGATGATGCGGCCATGCACTGGCGCATTCTCCGACTTGAAACGGTCGCGCCAGTAGGCGACCGCATGTCGGGTCGGCGCAAACGTGCCCTTCAGATGCACCTTGATCACCGCATCCCATTCCTGCTCGCTCATGTTCACGAGCATGCGGTCGCGCAGGATCCCGGCATTGTTGATCAGCACGTCGAGCTTGCCGAAGGTGGCGATCGCCTGATCGATCAGGCGCCTGGCACCCTCGAAGTCGCTGACGTCATCATGGTTGGCGACCGCCTCGCCGCCGGCCGCCCTGATCTCGTCCACCAACTCCTGGCCCGGGTTGTCGGCACCGGTGGCGAGATCGTTCACCACCACCTTGGCACCCTCCTTGGCGAGGAGCTGTGCATACTCACGGCCGATGCCGCGACCAGCCCCGGTCACGATCGCCACCCGGCCCTCACACAGTCCCGCCTCGGTGCTGCCCGCCATGCCGTCTTCCCGTTCCCTTGACCGATCGATGGCGCGCTGGTTCGCGCTCTGAGATCTGCTGTTTTACGCACCGGTTGTCTGTCGTCAATCCATCGTCTATACGATTTATCCAAGATCGCGACCCTCGGGGGGGCTGTTTCGGTGAACTTCGACTTTTCGGACGATCTCAAGTTCGTGCGGGACGAGGCGAGGAGTTTCCTGAGCAAGCGATCCACCAGCGCTGTTGTGCGACGCGTCATGGACGGCACTGAGGGCTACGATCTGGCGCTCTGGAACGAGGTTGCCGCGCTCGGCTGGCTCGGCACCGCGATCCCGGAGCAATATGGCGGCGTCGGCCTCAGCCACGAGGGGCTTTGCGTGCTCGCCGGCGAGATGGGCGCGTCGCTGGCGCCGATCCCGTTCTCGTCCAGCGCCTATCTCGCCGCCGAGGCGATCCTGATGTTCGGATCCGAGGCGCAGAAACAGGAATGGCTGCCGCGGCTGGCCGCCGGTGAGCTCATCGGGACCTTGGCCCTGGCAGAAGGGCCGGGCAATCCGACGGCGGGGGCGGTGCAGACAACCATCCGGCGAGGGGGCGGCATGCACGGACGCAAGATCGCCGTGCCGGACGGAATGGCGGCCGGTATCGCCGTTGTTGCCGCACGCGCGGCCACTGGCGAGGTGGGGTTGCACCTGGTGCCGCTGGATGGCGCGGGTGTCGTCCGGACGCCGCAACGCACGCTCGATCCGAGCCGGGGCCATGCCTCCCTGGCATTCGACGGGATGGCTTCGGAACCGCTGCCGGGTGCCGCCGATTTCGATGCGATCCTGCATCTACTGGACCGCGCGGCGGTCTTGTTCGCCTTTGAGCAGGTCGGGGGCGCGCAGATGGCGCTCGACATGGCTCGCGACTATGCGATGGACCGGATCGCCTTTGGTCGGCCCGTGGCGTCATACCAGGCGATCAAGCACAAGCTGGCCGACGTCTATATCGCGATCGAGTTGGCCCGCTCCCATGGCTTCTATGGAGCATGGGCGCTTGAGTCCGGAAGTGTCCAGCTCCGGGTGGCGGCCGCGGCCGCGCGCATTGCCGCGACAAAGGCGTATCGGCACGCGACGCAGGAGAACATCCAGGTGCATGGCGGCATGGGGTTCACCTGGGAGTTCGATTGCCACCTGTACTATCGGCGCGCCGCCCTGCTCGGTGCTAATCTCGGCAGCCTGCCATACTGGACTGGGCGGCTCATCGAGACGCTCGAGGCCGAGAACGCCGGCTGAGGAGGCCGACCGATGGATTTCAGCGACAGCCCGGAAGAAGCCGAGTTCCGCCGCGATGTGGCGCGCTTTCTGCGCGCCAACGCCAAGACCAGGGCCGAGGACCCGCGCGACATGCGTCCGGCGGCGATGGAGGATGCCGAGTTGCTGCCGATGGCGCGCGAGTGGCAGCGCAAGAAGGCCGAGGCCGGCTATGCGGCGATCACCTGGCCGGTGGAGTGGGGCGGTCGCGGCGGCACGCCGATCGAGCAGGTGATCTACAGCCAGGAAGAGGCCCGCTATGCGGTGCCGAAGAGCATCTACGAGGTCGGGCTCGGCATGTGCATCCCGACGCTGATGACCTATGGCAGCGACGAGCAGAAGCAGCGCTATGTGCGACCGGCGCTGCGCGGCGAGGAGATCTGGTGCCAGTTGTTCTCGGAGCCTTCCGCAGGATCGGACCTGGCCAACGTCCGCACCCGCGGCGAACGTCGCGGCGAGGACTGGATCCTCGACGGCCAGAAGATATGGACCTCGGGCGCCCACCACGCGCAGTTCGGCCTGATCCTCGCGCGCACCGACTCATCCGTGAAGAAGCATGCCGGCCTGACCATGTTCTTTCTCGACATGGCCACCCCCGGCATCGAGGTTCGACCGATCCGCCAGGTGTCCGGTGGGGCGCACTTCTCGGAGGTGTTCTTCACCGGCGTGCGGGTGCCGGACGCGCAACGGCTGGGCCAGCCTGGAGAAGGATGGAAGGTCGCCCTGGTCACGTTGATGAACGAGCGGCTGGCGATCGGCGGCCTGCCTGGCCCGGATTTCGACGACCTGCTCACCTTGGTGCGACGGACCGAGCTCAACGGCGAGCCGGCGCTCAACGACAGCAGCGTCCGCGAGCATCTCGCATCCTGGTATGTTGAGTCGCGCGGCCTGCAGTACACGCGCTATCGCACCATGACGGCGTTGTCGCGTGGTCAAACGCCTGGCCCGGAAGCCTCGATCGGCAAGGTGCTGACGGCGAAGCGGCTGCTGGACGTTGCGACCTTCGGTGTTGATCTGCTGGGGATGGTCGGCGCGGTGATGGATCGCGAGCTGATGCCGATGCACGGCATGTTCGAGGAGAGTCTGCTGCATGCGCCCTCCGGACGGATCGCCGGAGGCACGGACGAGATCCTGCGAAACATCATCGCCGAGCGGGTGCTGGGCATGCCGGGCGAAATCCGTGTGGACCGCGACAAGCCGTTCAACGAGTTGCGGTCGAGCGGCCAGGCCTGACTCGGTCGTGGTGCGGCGATCCGTCACCTTGTCTTAATCATCTATATGATCTAAGCGATTGGAGCGAACCGGCCTGGATCAGGGGTTACAGGCTGCACCCGCCGCAGCCTCGCCGATCGCCCGTGGGAGGAGATAAAAAGATGCAGGCATGCATTGCCGGCGTGAACATGATTCCCTTCACCAAGCCAGGTCAGAGCGACCCGTTCGAGTTGATGGGCGAACAGGCCGCGCGTTCCGCCCTTGTTGATGCCGGCATCCCCTATGGGGCGGTGCAGCGCGCGTTCGCAGGCTATCTGTTCGGCAACACCTGCGCCGGGCAGGAAGCGCTGTACCGGGTCGGCATGACCGGGATCCCCGTCGTGAACGTCAACAACGCCTGCGCTTCGGGTTCCACGGCGTTGATGCTTGCGCGCGAGGCGGTGGAGTCGGGGCAGGTGGAGGTCGCGCTGGCGCTCGGCTTCGAGCAGATGGAGGCAGGTCCGATCGTGCTGCCATTCGCCTCGCGTTCAACCGGCGCCAAGCTCAAGGCGATGGCCGCGAGGCTGAACGAGAGCTTCGATCCGACGGTGGCGACGGCGCCGCAGGTCTATGCCGATGCAGGCACCGAGTTGATGCGGCGCTACGGCTTCAAGCACGAAACGTTCGCGCGCATCACCGTCAAGTCGCGTCGGCACGCCTCCAGCAACCCATACGCGGTGTTTCGCAAGCCGATGACGGTCGAGGAGGTCCTGGCCGACAAGCCGATCAGCGGGCCTCTCACCCGCAGCATGTGCTCGCCGCCGACCTGCGGCGCGGCCGCGGTTGTTGTGGTGTCCGAGAAATACGTCCGGGAGAAAGGCATCTCCAAGGCAGTCCGCATCCTCGGCCAAGCGCTGGTCACCGACGACGAGGACAGCTTCCGCGACAGCATGATCGACGCGGTCGGTGCGAGCTTGTCCCGCCGTGCCTCGACTATTGCCTATGAGAAGGCCGGGATCGACCCGGCCGACGTGGACGTCGTGGAGCTGCACGACTGCTTCGCGTCGAACGAGCTGATCTCGTACGAGGCGCTTGGCTTCTGCGGCGACGGCCAGTCCGAGAAGATGGTGTTCGATGGCGACAACACCTATGGCGGCAAGCGGGTCATCAACCCGTCCGGCGGATTGATCTCGAAGGGGCACCCGATCGGTGCCACCGGGCTTGCGCAGATCACCGAGCTGACCTGGCATCTGCGCGGAACGGCCGGCGATCGTCAGGTGGAGGGAGCAAGGCTGGCAGTCCAGCATAATGTCGGCTTGGGAGGAGCCTGCATCGTTACCGTGCTGTCACTATAGCGGAACCGTCGACCATGCTTCTCAAGGACAAGGCAGCCATCGTCGGGATCGGCGCCACGCCATACTACCGGCATGGGCAGTCCGCCCCGCAGACCTTACACGAACTCGGCGGCAAGGCGATCCTGGCGGCGGTCGCGGATGCCGGCCTCGATATTTCCGATGTGGACGGCTTCGCCTATTACAGCGGTGGGCTCGACACCGGGCTTCTCGTCGAATCGCTCGGCATTCCCGAGCTGCATTTCTCCGCCATGATCACCGGCGGCGGCCAGGGTTCGGCGGCTTCCATCGGCCTTGCGGCCATGGCGGTGGCGACCGGCCAGGCCAGGTGCGTGGTCTGCGTGCACGCCATGCAGCAGCCGGCCGACAAGCGCTATGGCTCGGTCATGGCACGCCAGGCGGTGCTGCCGGAAAACGCGTTCTTTGCGGCGGCCGGGTTGGTTGGCCCAGGCCACATGTTCGCGCTTCTGGCACGCCGCCACATGCATCTGTATGGCACCAGGCGCGAGCATTTCGCCGAAATCGCAATGTCGACGCGTCAGAACGCCATCACGCGGCCGGAAGCGCGGTTCCGCACCCCGTTGACGCTCGACGAGTACATGTCGGCGCCGATGATGGCCGACCCGCTCTGCCGGTTCGATTTCTGCCTCGAGAACGACATCGCCGTGGCTTCGGTGGTGACCTCGGCGGAGCGGGCGCGCGATCTGCGGCACAAGCCGGTCTATGTGATGGCAACCGCGCATGGCGGTTCGCGCGATTGGGGTCGAGCGATGAAGTGGATGGGCATGCCGGACGAGTATTTCGCCTCCGCCGGCGGCGCACCGATCGCGGCAACCCTGTTTGAGCAGGCCGGCATCACGCCGAACGACATCGACGTCGCGGAACTGTATGACCATTTCAGCGCGATGGTGCTGATGCAGCTCGAGGATTACGGCTTCTGCCCGCGCGGCGAGAGCGGCCGCTTCGTTGCGGATGGCAATATCCGGCTCGGCGGCAGCATCCCCATCAACACGCATGGCGGCCACCTGTCGGAGGCATACTGCGTCGGCGCGACCCACATCCGCGAGGCGGTTGAGCAGCTTCGCGGCGTCGCAACCAATCAGGTGCCGGGCGCCGAAATCGCTCTGGTGACGGGGGGCCCGGCGCCGGTTCCGGTCAGCGGCCTCATTTTGCGGAGATAGGCGATGGCAGGCATCCTGGCCAAGGCGCCGCCGGACTCCCTGTTCGAGCTGGCGACCGACAAATGGACGGAGCCCTACTGGGAGGCGTGCAGGCAGCGACGGCTCGTGGTCATGCGCTGTCCCGAGAGCGGTGCGTTCCGCTTCCCGCCGTCGCCGTTCGACGCCACCAGCCGCTCACAGAACGTCGAGTGGGTGGAATCGAGCGGGAACGGCATCATCCACTCCTACACCGTCGTCAGCCGGGTGATCATCCCGTCGATGATCGATTGCATCCCTTACGTGCCCGCGGTGATTGAGCTGCCGGATGTCGGCAGCGTCAAGCTGATCTCCAATGTCGTGGACAGTCCGGTAGAGGCTATATGCATCGGCCATCCGGTGCGGCTGACCTGGTACGAGCGGCCCGACGGCATCTTCCTGCCGCGCTTCATCCTGGCGGACGCGTGATGGACCGTGTTCCGGTCGCCTGCTGGGGCCGCCACGCGCTTCCGGGATGGGGTCGGGCGGGTTGAGGCGATGACATCCAACTATGAGACCATCCGGATCCACGCGCTCGGCGACGTGCTGCGCGAGCATCGACGGTCGCGGCCGCGCCGCCTGGCGGCTGTGGACGGTCCGCTGCGGCTGACATGGCCCGAGCTCGATGCTCGCGTGAGCCGGTTATGTGGCGTGCTGCGCGAGGCCGGCATCGCCACCGGGGACCGCGTGGTGTGGCTCGGCCAGAACAGCGTTCGGCTGATGGAACTGCTGCTGGCGTGCGCCAAGCTGGGGGCGGTCTGCCTGCCTGCGAACTGGCGCATGAGCGGGTCCGAGATGACGGCGATGGTCGAGGATTTCGGGCCGGCGCTGGTCTTCTGGCAGGAAGCCGAGATCGGTGCGCAGGTTGCAGTCGCCCGCGAGGCCCTGCAAGGCCTCCGCTGGATCCGGCACGATACCGACGACGCTGCCGGCTATGAGGCGCTGCTGGCCGGCCAGCCCGACATCGACGACGATCGGCGGATCAGTCCCGAGCTGCCGGTGCTTGCGATCTGCACCGCAGCGTTCCAGGGACGGCCGAACGCCGCCCTGCTGTCGCATTCGTCGCTGATGTTCCAGAGCATGATCGTGGCCTACGGCGAGAGCGTGACCGAGAACACGGTGTTCCTCAACTCCGGTCCGCTGTTCCACCTGGGCACCATGATGACGACGCTCGCCACCATGCTGATGGGTGGCTGCAACGTGTTTGTTCCTCGCGTCACGGGACTGGGCATGCTGCGCCTGATCGAGACCGAGCGCATCACCCACGCCTTTATCCCGAAGCCGACGCTCGACCAGATCCGCGAGCTGAATGCTGATGGCCGCTATGACACCAGCAGCCTGTGGCCGACGCCCGACGCGGAGTGGGTCAACGCCCGGGTGGGACCGCCCAGCGCGCCGTTTCTCCGCAAGCCGGTGAATTACGGTCAGACCGAGATCGGCGGCATCGCGGTGTATGGCTGGCTCAGCGACGGTGTTGCCGGTCGTCCGGCGCCGGGGATGCAAGTCCGGATCGTCGATGCGCACGGCCAGGACGTGCAAGCGGGCGAGGTGGGTGAGATCGCGATCCGCGGCGCGCTGGTGATGAACGGCTACTACAACCGGCCCGAGGAAAACCGCTCGCGGATCCAGAACGACTGGTACCTGACGCACGATCTTGGCCGCCGTCATCCCGACGGGTCGATCGCTTTCATCGGCCCGAAGACGACGATGATCAAATCCGCATTGGAGAATATCTATCCCGCCGAGATCGAGAACTGTCTCAAGACCCATCCGGCGGTCGCCGACGTGTGCGTGATCGGGGTGCCGGACGCGCTCTGGGCGCAGAACGTCAAGGCGGTGGTGGTTCTCAAGGAGGGCATCATGGTTTCAGAAAGCGATCTGGTGGATTATTGTCGGACGCGGATCGCCGCCTACAAGAAGCCCAAGATCATCGAATTCTCTGCGTCGCTGCCGAAAACCGAGGTCGGGTTCATCGATCGGCACGCTGTTGACGCCGCCTTCGGCGGCGGCGGCTACCCGAAGTCGGGTTGATCGGCCCCAGGTGCGAGTGCCGGTAGCGAGCATACGAAGTCTGCGCGGACTCGAAGTTCCGGTGTTGGGAGGGTGGTGTCATACGTATCGGCCTGATTAACGAAAAGAACGTCCATCCGCATACCCGTGAAACTTGGTTGCATCGCGGCGACACGGTCGACACGGCATTGCACCGGGACCGCTCCGCGGCTTTCAGCCCCTGGGTCGAGGAGTCCTATCATCGGTTGACGCAGACGCTGCGTGCGCAGACGCCGGTACCACCGAGGTTGCGCGAAGCGGCGATCCGTCGCGCCCTGAGCCGCTCGGTTTCGTCTTACGAGCTTGCTCGCCAGGAGGCGGCGGCCCTCGAGGCCGGTCTGACGCGTCCGGAGCTCGAGATGATCGAGACGCCGAGGCTGGCCTATCGCGATGGTGCGGACCCCGAACTGCAAGCACTCATGCGCTACATCGACGAGTTCAGCGTCGGCCGTTACGTGCAGAAGGAGAGCTTCAGCACGCTGCAGAGATCCTTGAACGCGCCGCAGATCATCGGGCTGTCGTTGCAGGCGGGGTTCTGGAACGCAGCCGGCCATTTCGCCTCGGCGCTGAAACTGCAGCCGGAAGAGTTTTCGCTGTCGGACCATCACGAGCTGGCGGCCGGAGAGGCGGTCATGCCCCCGATCATGGTCGAGCCGGGTGAAAAGGGTGGCCGACTTGGGCTGCCGGTACCGTCGGCCCTGCTGAGCCAGGCGTTCGAGGCTTGGCCGGGTGGCCCCGGCGCAGTGCCGACCGTGCTGAAAGCATGGGCCTGGCTGGAAAGCCCGACGCTGGCTGCGATCGATGTCTGGCAGCAGCTTTGCCACCGCGCCACGTCGCTCGGTCACTACATGCGTGGCATGGTCGTGCGACGCACGCTCTGGCGCAACGGCGCCTATCAGCTCCTCGACGCAAGCCTGCCCGGCCACCGCAAGTCCGGACTGAACGAGCGCATGACCAAGGCGATCGAGGGCGGTTCGCTCGGCGGCCTGATCTCGTTCGAGCGACGCATATTGCAGTTCGTCGACCTGTACGATTCCGGGTTGCCGATCGGCGACGAGCTGTTTCGCGGGGTGTTCCGCCGGCTTGATCGTCAGGCCATGGTCGAGCTGATGCTCACGGTGGATTTCTTCGGGCTGCAGGCGCGTCTCGCAACCGCCCTCGAGCTGCCGGCCGAAGCCGCCGCGGTGGCCGAGACGATCCCGGTCTGATGCCAGCCGCACCAAAGCGGCGTCCCGCAGGCTGCCCTGTGCCGTCAGTCGACGAAATCGATGGTGGTCAGGCCAAGGCCCCAGCGACGCATGACCCGCTCGGCTGCGGTAAGGTGCTCGCACCAGAAACTCTCGGCCGCGGCGCCATCTCGAGAGGTGATCAGCCGGATCAGCTTCTGCTTGGCCTTCTGCGCCCGGATCTTGCCCGGCATGTTGTCGATGGTCTCGCCGGACGAAACCGCCACGTGCGTGATGTAGCAGGGCAGGATTTCGTTGATGACGCCCATCATCAGGGTCAAGGTCTCGATCCCCGCCATCTCGATCAGGACGCGATGAAACTCGGCGGACCCAGACGCGAACTCGCGGTCGTCGCTGATGCCAAGCTGGATCCGCTCCACGATCTCCTTCAGGATCGGCACCGCGACGATGCTGCGGCGCTCGGTGACTTCTCGCACCGCCGCCGGCTCGATCAGGATACGCGCCTTGAACAGGTCGGCGAAGCTGGCGCCGTTGCTTTGCAGCACGAAGCCGAAATGGCGTGCAGCGATGCGCTGCTGCGGACGATGAACGATGGCGCCGCCGCGCATGCCACGCGACACGCTGATGAGTCCCTCGGACTCGAGAATGCGGATCGCCTCGCGCAGCGTCGGCCTGGAAACTCCGAACTGCTCCAGCAGCTTGGCTTCCTGGTCGAGCGTCTCACCTTCCTTGAGCTCGCCGCGAACGATCCGGCCGCGCAAGTTCTGGGCTACCAGCTCCGCAGCCTTCGGGAGGCGCACGCGAGTACCGTTGTGCTCGCCTGCGCGCATGCGGATCTCCTCCGGCACTACGGCCTTGGCAGACCGGATCGAACCTTTATCCAAAAGAGCTACTCCTGTGGCACTGTTCTTCCTGCAATCCATAGGACAGCCAGTGCGGTTCCGCGATGCAAGAGATTGTCAGCGGTTGCCCATCCTATAGATTTTCTACAAGTTGCACACCAGATAGCTAGAGTTCTTCCACAAGGAAGCTCATGAGGGCGGTGGGGGCGGAGTTGCACGCGGAGTGGATCCTGGCGGCCGTGGCGCCGAGAGCTGCGCCCGGTCCCGCTCCGGGGCGTTCGGCCAGCCTGCGCGGGGTGGGTCTCGCGCAAGGCCACGAGCTGGTGCGCCGCACCGCGGCCGCGGCGCCCCGGTCGGCGGGGCTTCACGCCACCCTGCCGGGGTCCGCCTCGATCACGCTGCAGAACAGTCGATCGAGATCCTCCAGCTTCCTTGGCGGCAAGAACAACATGATGCTTGCGTGCGTCCATGTCGGATTGGCTGCCCGGAAGAAACTCGGCGGGGGCTCCCGGTTGGATCGCCCGCGGATACGCGCCCGACGACACGCTGTGTGCCGGGAAGGTCGTCGCACCGCGCATGCAACCGCCGCTGGCTGCGATGGAACTGCATGCGAGGCGGCAGACCGACCGGTCTTACCGCATAAGAGAACATAAGGAAGCGCCATGATGTCCGCTGCCTATATCGTCGACTATGTCCGTTCTCCGTTCACCTTCGCTCGGAAGGGCGCGCTGGCCGGCGTTCGACCGGACGATCTCGGCGCGCATGCGATCCGCAGCCTGATGGCGAGGGTCGACGTTCCGGGCGAGGAGATCGAGGACGTGATCTGGGGCTGCGCGTTCCCGGAGGCGGAGCAGGGGCTCAACATCGGTCGCGTGGTTGGCCTGCTGGCAGGCCTCCCGGAAACGGTCGGAGGCACCACCATCAACCGCTGGTGCGGCTCGTCGATCCAGGCCGTCCAGATGGCGCAGGGCATGATCGCCACCAACGCGGGCGACGCGTTCGTCTGCGGCGGCACCGAGTGCATGTCGCGGGTGCCGATGATGGGCTTCAACCTGCTGCCGAACCCGGCCTGGTCCAAGCAGGAGGTTGAGAACTACGTCAATGTCGGCATGACCGCAGAGCGGGTTGCAGCACTTTATGGTCTGAGCCGGGACGACCAGGACAGGTTCGGCTTTCAGAGCCAGAAGAAAGCCTACGCTGCCCAGCAGGATGGGCGCATGGCGCGGGAGATCGCGCCTTACACCGTGGACAATGTCGTGGTCTCCAAGGATGGCTGCGTCCGCGACGCCTCGCTCGAGAAGATGGGCGAGCTGAAGCCGTGCTTTGTGGAGGGCGGCACGGTGACGGCCGGCACCTCCTCGCCAGTGACCGATGGGTCATCGGCGCTGCTGGTCTGCAGCGAAGGCTTCTGCAAGCGCCATAACCTGACGCCGATGGCCCGCATCGCCAGCTACGCGATCTCGGGCTGCGCGCCAGCGGTCATGGGGCTCGGTCCGATTGGTTCCAGCCGGAAGGCGATGCAACGGGCGGGCGTCACGATCAACGACATCGATATTGTTGAGATGAACGAGGCGTTCGCGGCGCAGGCGATCGCCTGCCAACGCGACCTCGAGATCGATCCAGAAAAGCTGAACATGGACGGCGGCGCGATCGCCCTCGGCCATCCGCTGGGCGCCACCGGAGGCCGGCTGGTCGGCAAGTCCGCGCAGCTCCTGCAGCGCGAGCGCAAGAGATATTCCCTCGCAACCCAATGCATCGGCGGCGGCCAAGGCATCGCCATGATCCTGGAGGCGGCATGAGCGGGCAGAACGGCAGCGCGGCGCCGACGATGCGGGCCGCGGTGATCGGCGCCGGGGCGATGGGTTCAGGCATCGCCGCGCAGTTCGCCAATGCGGGTGTGGAGGTGCTGCTGCTGGACATCGTGCCGGCAGGCGCGAACAACCGGAACGTGCTGGCGAAGGGCGCGGTGGAGCGGCAGCTCAAGGCCGGCGGCTTCATGCACCCGGACCAGTCGCGGCTGGTCCGGATCGGCAACATCGAGGACGATCTCGGCAGCCTGGCCGAGGCGGACTGGATCGTCGAGGCGATCATCGAGGACATCGAGCTGAAGCGTTCGCTCTACCAGCGGATCGAGACAGTTCGTAAAGCCGGGTCGGTGGTGTCGTCGAACACCTCCACGCTGCAGCTCGCCGCGCTCACCGCGGGGCTTGGCGAGCGCTTCAGGCGCGACTTCGCCATCAGCCATTTCTTTAATCCGCCGCGACACATGGCGCTGCTTGAAGTGGTGGCGGGCGAGGCCATCGCCGCCGCCGCCGAGCAGTCGTTGCGCCGCGCCGCGCTGCATCATCTCGGCAAGACCGTCGTCATGTGCCGCGACACGCCGGGCTTCATCGCCAACCGCATCGGGTGTTTCTGGATGAGCCTGGCGGCGGTCGAGGCGGTGCGCGCCGGCCTGACGGTGGAGCAGGCCGACGCTGCCGCGGGTGCGCCGTTCGCAATCCCCAAGACCGGGGTGTTCGGCTTGTTCGATCTGGTGGGGATCGACCTGATCCCCTCCGTCTGGGGCAGCTTGCTGCGCGCGCTGCCGGCCGGTGACGCTCATCGGCAGGTGGGGATCATGGAGCACGAGCTGTTCGGCGCGATGCAGCGCAGGAAGCTGTTCGGCCGCAAGGCCGGCGCCGGCTTCTACCGGATCAGCGGCGACGGCGCGAAGCGGGTGCGCGAGGTGCTCGATCTGGACACCCTCGAGTACCGGCCGGAGCAGCCGGTCGAGCTCGGTGCGCGCGACGTGAAGACGCTGCTGGCGCGTGACGATGCGTTGGGACGCTACGGCTGGACCGTGCTCAGCGGGCTCGTGCGCTACGCGGCGGAGGTGGCGCCGGAGATAGCGGACGACGTCGCGGCCATCGATACGGCGATGCGGCTTGGCTATGGCTGGGGGCTCGGGCCGTTCCAGCTTGCCGACGCCTATGGCGCGTCGCGCCTGGCCGAGCGCCTGCGCGGCGAAGGACGATCGGTGCCGGCGCTGCTGTCAAAGGCCGCAGATGCCGGCGGGTTCTATGTCGGCGACGCCGCGCTGGAAACCACGGGAACGCCATCCGTCAGCGCGGCATCGCGGGGCGTGACGTTGCTGGCCAGGGTGCGGTCGGGGGCCAATCGGGTTGCGGGCAACGATGCCGCGGCATTGTGGGATCTCGGCGACGGCATTGCCGGATTTGAGCTGCTGACCAAGATGAACGTGATCGATCCGGCGGCGCAGGACGCGCTGGAACATGCAATCGAAAGGGTCGGGCGCGACTTCAAGGCTCTGGTGATCGGCAACGACCATCCGCGCGCCTTCTCCTCGGGTGCCGATCTGCGGCATTTCGTGTCGCTGCTCCGCGAGAACAAGCCCGGGCCGCTGGAGCGGTTCGTCACACGCGGCCAGCAGGTATACCGGATGATGCTGGCAGCACCATTCCCGGTGGTGGGCGCGGGCTTCGGCCTGGCGCTGGGCGGCGGCTGCGAGATGCTGCTGCATTGCGACCGGCTGGTCGTGCATGCGGAACTCAACGCAGGCCTGCCGGAAGCCAAGGTCGGGCTGCTGCCTGGATGGGGCGGCTGTGTCCGGATGCTGCATCGTGCGCTGGCACTGCCGGGCATCCCGAAAGGGCCGCTGGCGGTGCCATCCTACGCCTTTGAGACCATTATCCAGGCGAGGGTGTCCGCGTCGGCGCTTGATGCGCGAGCCATGGGGATCGTGCGGCCGCACGATCGCATCGTGATGAGCCGCGACGTGCTGCTGGCGGAGGCCAGGCTGGCGGCGCTGTCGATGGTGGACGGCTATAAGCCGCCGCAGCCCGGGCTGATCGCCCCCGCCGGGCCGTCTGGTCACGCCTCGATCATGAACGGCGTGCTCGGTCGCCAGCGCCTGGGTGAGGTCTCCGAGCACGATGCGTTCATCGCCTCGGTGACGGCGCGGGTGCTGACCGGCGGTGCTGCCGACCCGTCGCGCATGATCGACGAGGACACGCTCTACGGGCTTGAGCGCGACGGGCTGGTCGAGCTGGTGCTGACAGCAAAGAGCCGGGAGCGCATCGAGCAGATGCTCGCCACCGGCAAGGCGTTGCGAAACTAGGCTGCACGACATGACGCGCGCCGATCGGTGGGCGTCGAGCAGGGGAAAAAACGTGAACCAGGATCCGGTGGTCATCGTGGCGGCGAAACGCACGCCGATCGGCGCATTCCAGGGCGAACTGTCCACTCTGACGGCGCCGATGCTCGGCGGCATCGCCATCCGCGGTGCGCTCGACAGCGCCGGTATCGTGGCGGAGGACGTCTCGGAGCTGCTGATGGGCTGCGTGCTGCCGGCCGGCGTCGGCCAGGCTCCGGCACGTCAGGCGGGCGTCGCCGGCGGGCTGCCGCAGAGCGTGCCGGCGACCACCGTCAACAAGGTGTGCGGTTCCGGCATGAAGACGGTGATGCTCGCCCATGATCAGCTGATGACGGGCCAAGCGCGCATCGTGGTCGCCGGCGGCATGGAGAGCATGTCGAACGCGCCCTACCTGCTGGAGAAGGTGCGCAGCGGCATGCGGCTGGGCCACGGCAAGCTGATCGACCACATGTTTTTCGACGGGCTCGAGGATGCCTGGGACAAGGGCCGGCTGATGGGCGAGTTCGCCGAGGATACGGCGGAATCGCTGCAGCTCACCCGAGACGCACAGGATGCTTTTGTGGTGCGCAGCGTCGAACGCGCCCGTGCGGCACTGGCCGACGGCAGCTTCCGGCGCGAGATCGTTCCGGTTGAGGCCGGCGCCGGGATCACGGAGGATGAAGGTCCGGGCAAGGCAAAGCCGGAGAAGATCCCGAAGCTGAAACCGGCGTTCCGTCCACAGGGAACGGTCACCGCGGCCAGTTCCGCCTCGATCTCCGATGGTGCCGCGGCGCTGGTGCTGATGCGCCTGTCGGAGGCCCGGACACGCGGTCTCGCACCGCTGGCGGCGATCCGTGGCCAGAGCTCCTTCGCGCAGGAGGCGGCCTGGTTCACGACCGCCCCGATCGGCGCGATCAACAAGCTGTTCGAGCAGACTGGCTGGACCAAGGATGAGGTCGACCTGTTCGAGATCAACGAGGCGTTCGCCGTGGTGCCGATGGCGGCGATGAAACAGCTCGACATCCCGGCCGACAAGGTGAACGTCAACGGGGGCGCTTGTGTGCTGGGGCATCCGCTGGGCGCCTCCGGTGCGCGTATCCTGGTGACGCTGCTCGCAGCACTCGAGGCGCGCGACATGAAGCGGGGAGTTGCCTCGCTGTGCATCGGCGGCGGCGAGGCGACGGCCATGGCGCTGGAACGGCTATGAATATCTCGGGGCTG
Organism: uncultured Acetobacteraceae bacterium; assembly: GCA_964252545.1. Lineage (GTDB taxonomy): Bacteria > Pseudomonadota > Alphaproteobacteria > Acetobacterales > Acetobacteraceae > Lichenicoccus. Next base: position 15,490 of record CAXUNX010000012.1, read on the forward strand.
GCAGCGCTTGTCACGGGCGGCGCATCGGGGCTCGGCGAGGCGACCGCGCGGGCGCTCGCCGCGGGCGGCGCGAAAGTGGCGCTGCTCGACATGAATGCGGAGCGAGGGGCGCAGATCGCGTCCGAGATCGGCGGGATCCGCATCTCCTGCAACGTGACCAGCGAGGAAAGCGTTGAAGCGGCCATCGCCGAGGCTCGTGCGGCACACGGCGCGGCGCGCATCCTGGTGAACTGCGCCGGGGTCGCGCCGGGCGCGCGCGTGATCGGGCGGAACGGACCGATGCCGCTTGCCGACTTCAAGCGCGGGATCGACGTCAACCTGATCGGCACGTTCAACGTGATCCGACTATTCGCGGCCGATGCGGCCAAGCTCGATCCGATGCAGGACGACGAGCGCGGCGCAATCATCAACACCGCCTCGATCGCTGCCTATGAAGGCCAGATCGGCCAGGCGAGCTACGCTGCTTCGAAGGCTGGGGTGATCGGCATGACATTGCCGATCGCGCGCGAACTGGCATCGCTCGGCATACGGGTCTGCACCATTGCCCCGGGTATCTTCGAAACCCGGATGATAGCCGGCATGTCCCAGGCGGTGCAGGAAAGTCTCGGCGCCTCCATACCGTTCCCGCGAAGGCTGGGGCGCGCCACTGAGTATGCCAGCCTCGCACTTCATATCCTTGGAAACGTCATGCTGAACGGCGAGACGATCCGTCTCGACGGCGCCATCCGCATGCAGCCGCGCTGAAGGAGCCGGACCCGGCATGATCTTGAATGAAGAACAGGTGATGGTGCGCGACATGGCGCGCTCCTTCGCCAACAACAAGCTCAAGCCGTTCGCAGCCGGCTGGGACCTGGCCCACGCCTTTCCGCACGACGCCGTCGCCGAGATGGGTTCGCTCGGCATGATGGGCATGCTGGTTCCGGAGGAGTATGGCGGTGCCGCAACCGGCAACGTCGCCTATGCCTTGGCGTTGGAGGAAGTCGCGGCCGGGGACGGTTCCTGTTCCACCATCATGAGCGTGCACAATTCGGTCGGCTGCATGCCGGTTCTGAAGTTCGGCACGGAGGCGCAGAAGCAACGCTTCCTGGTGCCGTTGGCGCGGGGCGAGAGGATCGGCGCCTTCTGCCTGACCGAACCCCAGGCGGGCTCGGATGCAAGCTCGCTGAGAACGCGGGCACGTCGCACCGCCACCGGCTACGTGCTGAACGGGACCAAGCAGTTCATCACCTCGGGCAGCACGGCCGGCATTGCCATCGTGTTCGCGGTGACCGATCCTGCAGCCGGCAAGCGCGGCATTACCGCCTTCATCGTGCCGACCGAAACTCCCGGCTACAAGGTCGCCCGCGTCGAGCGCAAGATGGGCCAGCATGCCTCCGACACCGCGCAGATCGTGTTCGAGGAGATGGAAATCTCTGCGGAGTGCCGGTTGGGCGAGGAGGGACAAGGCTACAAGATCGCGTTGTCCGGGCTGGAGGGTGGCCGGATCGGCATCGCCGCGCAGTCGGTCGGCATGGCGCGCGCAGCCATGGAAGCGACCGTCGCCTATGCCACCGACCGCGAGGCGTTTGGACAGAAGCTGACCACGCACCAGGCCGTCGCCTTCCGGCTCGCGGACATGGCGACCAAGGTCGCGGTCGCACGGCAGATGGTGCTTCATGCCGCGGATCTGCGCGATCATGGCGAGCCTTGCCTGCAAGAGGCGTCGATGGCCAAGCTGTTCGCCTCCGAGATGGCGGAGTGGGTTTGCAGCTCGGCGATCCAGCTGCATGGCGGCTACGGCTATCTGGAAGATTTCCCAGTGGAGCGGATCTATCGTGACGTGCGGGTCTGCCAGATCTACGAAGGCGCCAGCGACATCCAGCGACTGCTGATCGCCCGTCAGGTCATCGGCGCCTGACGCCGACCCTCGGCTGGAACGCCGAGCTCGAGTGTATTCGCACCTGGCTGGCCCACGCTGAACAAGCGGCCGTTCGCGCATCGCGGGACGACGCGCGCGGCTGCCGCCACGTGCAGCCTGTGGCGCATCAGCCGGTGGAACGTCATCGATCCGCGTGTGCTGGTATGGCACGGGTTTTTTTGGATGACCGCTCATGCAGCGCCGATTTCGTCGTCCTCGGGATACACCGCCAGCTTCTCCGGTGCGGCGTCTTGACCTGTCTCCCGGCGGCTACTAGACTTAATCGTCTAACCTAGTCTAAGTCATCTTGTCCAAGATTGTCGTGACTGCCTAAGGTGCCGGATCTGTGGATTTCGACCTTTCCGACGACCAGAAAATGCTGCGCGGGCAGGCCATGCGTCTGGTTGCTGACAAGGTTGGCGCCGGCGTCCTGCGCAGGATGGTCGATGACGGTCGCATCTGGGATCAGGCGCTGTACCGGGAGATGGCTGAACTCGGCTTCTTCGGGATCACCACGCCGGAGATCTATGGCGGCCTCGGTCTGACGGAACTTGATCTCGGCGTGGTCGCAGAGGGCTTGGGCCACGGACCCGTGCCGGTGCCGTTCTCCTCGTCGGTTTGTTTGGCGGCTGAGGCGATACGGCTCGGAGGCAGCGAACTGCAGAAGGAGCGTTGGTTGCCCGGTTTGGCCACCGGCGAGATCATCGGCACGGTCGCGTTCCATGACGAGATAGAGGCGCTGGGGCGCGCACCGGTCGCCACGCGGTTTGCAAACAACATGCTGAATGGCTGCAAGTCGCCGGTGCCAGACGCGCCGCTGGCGCAGATCATCGTCGTTGCCGCCCAATCTGAAGCGGGCCAGTCTGAAGCGGGCCAGTCTGAAGCGGGCCAATCTAAGGCCGGCACGATCATGGTTGTGGCGGAGCTCGATGCGGCTGGCGTTTCAGCCACACCGCTCCGCGGGATGGACAAGATCCGACCGCACGCACGGATCTCGTTCAACAGGACGCCCGCGGAAGCGCTGGCCGGCGATAGGGCGGCTGGCCTGTTCGACAGCTTATTGCAGCGCGCTGCGATCTACACGGCCTTTGAACAGATCGGCGGCGCTGACACCTGCCTTGAGATGGCGCGCCGCTACGCGCTGGAGCGTCGGGTTTTTGGTCAGCCGATCGGCACCTATCAGGCCATCAAGCACAAGCTGGCCAACATGCTGACCGAGATCGAGATCGCGCGATCAAACGCGTTTTTTGCCGCATGGGCCGCAGACGCCAGCATCGTCGAGTTGCCCGCGGCAGCGGCCAGCGCACGATTGACCGCAACTGCTGCCTACGAGTTCGCAGCCAGGGAAAACGTCCATATCCATGGCGGTATCGGATACACCTGGGAAGGCGACTGCCAGTTCCACCACGCGCGTGCCCGCCTTTTGGCGTTGTCGCTCGGTGGCACCGAATATTGGAGTGACCGGCTGATTGCGGCGCTGCCGCCAACGCGGCTGGCGCCTTCCAGCCTTCCCTCATTGCGCTAGGTGCACGCGTGGATTTCCAGGACTCTCCCGACGAGGCCGCCTTCCGGCACGAGGTGCGTTCATGGCTGGAAGCCAATATCGGCGAATATCGCGATGCGCCTGCGATTGCCTGGACGGAAGAGGAGTTCGTGCAGCGGGCGCGTGCCTGGCAGAAGGTCAAGGCCGATGCCGGGTTCGGCGCGATCCTGTGGCCGGCAACGCTCGGAGGTCGCGGCGGTACCCCGATGCAGGCCGTGATCTTTGCCGAGGAGGAGGCGCGTCATCACGCGCCCACCGGCATCTTCATCAAGATCGGGATGGTCAATGCCATGCCGACGATCATGAAACATGGCTCGCCCGAACAGCTCGATCGGTTTGCCGGCCCGAGCCTTCGCGGCGAGATTGCCTGGGCGCAGCTGTTTTCCGAGCCAGCCGCCGGCTCCGACCTCGCCAATCTGCGCACCCGTGCGGTTCGCGACGGCGATCGCTGGATCGTCAACGGCCAGAAGGTCTGGAGCAGCTGGGCGCACCATTCGGATTGGGGCATCCTGCTCTGCCGCACCGATCCGGAGGTGCCCAAGCACAAGGGCATTACCTGCTTTGTGCTGGACATGAAGAGTCCGGGGATCGAGCTTCGTCCAATCCGCCAGATCTCCGGAAAAGCCGATTTCAACGAAACGTTCCTGACCGACGTCGTGATTCCCGACAGCGACCGGATCGGCGATGTTGGCAGCGGCTGGAGCTGCGCGATGACCACCCTGACCGGGGAACGCATCAGCGCCGGCACCGAGGTACGCTCGAACATCAGCCAGTTGATCCAGGCGGCTGCCTCGGTGCAGCGCGACGAGCACAGCGTGCTTGAGAGCAGCGCCGAGCGTGAACATCTGGCGCGCTTGTATTCGCGGGAGCAGGGGCTGCGCTATTTCCGGTTTCGCATGTTGACCCAGCTGTCCAAAGGAAACGCAGCCGGCGCCGAGGCGGGACTTGCAAAGCTCGCCTATGCGAGCTTGTTGCAGGAAAGCTCGGCTTTCGCGATGGGGCTCAGGGGTTACGCCGGCATGTTCGAGAGCGACCAGGATCCCGGACGGCAGGAGGTCATCGAGGATTATTACTGGTCCTCGGTTCTGCGCATCGCCGGAGGTTCTGACGAGGTGCTGCGGAATCAGTTGGCCGAGCGTGTGCTTGGACAACCCGGTGATCCGCGCGCCGATAAGAATGTCCCATTCAATCAGGTCGCCGGCAGCCGTTGAAACGGTTTACCCGATCTGCCGTTCACGGGAGGACTCGATACCGGTAATGAAGACACGTGTCACCGAGGCGTTGGGGATTCGCCGGCCGATCGTTCAAGGTGGAATGCAAGGAGTCGGCCGTGCCGAGCTGGCATCGGCAGTGTCGAACGCCGGTGGTCTTGGAATGATCACCGGCCTGACACAGCCGACGCCGGAAGCCTTGCGCGACGAGATCGCCCGCTGCACGACCATGACCGACCAGCCGTTTGGCGTGAACCTCACCATCTTCCCGGCAATCAAGCCACCCCCTTACGCCGAGTATCGACGTGCGATCATCGAGGGCGGCGTGAAGGTTGTCGAGACTGCCGCCGGCACCAACATCCAGGAGCATTGGGACGACCTCAAGGCGCACGGCCTGACGATCATTCACAAATGCACGGCGGTTCGGCATGCGCTTTCCGCCGAGCGTCGCGGTGTCGACATCATATCCATCGACGGCTTCGAATGCGCAGGCCATCCCGGCGAGGACGATATTCCCGGGCTTATCTTGATCCCGGCGGCGGCACGCAAGCTGCGGATACCGATCCTGGCATCGGGCGGCATCTCGGACGGGCATGGCCTGGTCGCAGCGTTGGCACTCGGCGCTGACGGCGTGAACATGGGAACGCGCTTCTGCGCCACCCAGGAAGCGCCCTTGCACGAGAACTTCAAGAACCGGATGGTGGCGAACGACGAGCGTTCGACCAACCTGATCTTTCGCACGATGCATAATTCCGCACGGGTCGCGAAGAACAGCGTCAGCGATGAAGTGGTGAAGCTCGAGCGGAGCGGCGCCAAGTTCGACGACATCAAGCACTTGGTGGCCGGTGTTCGAGGTCGCGAGGGTCTTGCGAACGGCGACATCGAGCACGGCATCTGGTGGGCCAGCATGTCGCAGGGCTTGATCGACGACGTGCCGACGGTTGCCGAGCTGATGGACCGGATCATGGAGCAGGCGGAGTCGTTGATTCACGGCCGGCTGCTGAGTTTGGTGGGATAGCCGGCGCGATGCGCGGGAGCGGGACGGTCGCATGAGTAAGGCTCGGGACGATGCCTCGTCGCCCGCGTCTATCCCGAAGGGCTTCGAGCCGCTCCGCGTCCGCAGCGGCCTGCTCGAGCTGATCGGGCCGATCTTCAACCTCCAAGATGAGGATGTACTGCGTTTCGGCTTCGTCTGCGAACGCCGGCACTGCAATGCTTCGGGTGGAATGCACGGAGGGATGCTCGCTGCCTATGGCGACATCATTCTCACCTGCGGCGCCATCTACCACGGACGGCTGGAGACCGGGGTGATCACCGTCAGCATGACGTGCGACTTTCTGTCTCCGGCTGCGGTCGGAGAATGGATCGAGGGGACGGCAGAGCTGTTGCAGGTCACGCGTTCGATGGCGTTTGTGGAAGCGGATATCCGCGTCGGTGACCGTCGGGTGTTGCGCGCAAGCGGTGTGCTGAAGCTTGGAGCACCTGCACAACATCGCTGGATCAACCGAACCGCATCGGCTGCCCGACTGGTTTCTTGATCTCCTGCCGGCGTCGGCATGTCGAGGTCCGACGCCGACGAAATGATGCTAGGCGTGCGACAACATGGGCGGGGCATTCGGTTTCGGACAGCGGGAGCGGATCCGACTCAGTCTCAGCACTCTCGGAGAATAAGATGGGAAGGAAACGCGTCATCGTTTGGGGAACCGGACATCTCGGTGCCTCCGGCCTGCGAATGGTTCTCCAGCATCCGGACCTTGAACTGGTGGGTGTTCATGCCTGGTCGTCGGAGAAAATAGGTCGGGATGTCGGTGCCCTTGCAGGTACGGGTCCCACTGGGATAACCGTCACCAACAACATCCAGGATCTCCTCCAACTCAAGGCGGATTGTATCGCTTACTTCGCAAGTAGTGCCTTTCGTGATGCAGAAGCCATGGCGGACATCCTGCCCTTTCTGGAGTCCGGAACGAACGTCTCCACGATCTCGCACTTCGACCTACAATATCCAAGGCATGGAAGGCCGCAATTCGTAGAGCCCGTCGAGAGGGCGTGTCGAACCGGGTCCGCTTCGGTCCTGCTTACCGGGGAGGAGCCCGGCTTTGCGTTCGGGCAACATCTTTTCGCGTTGCTGTCGACAACAGGACGCGTCGATCGCATTGACATGATCGAGTTGGCCTATGTTCGCAGATATGCCGGTGCCGACTCGCTTCGGATGTACGGGTTTAACGAAGATCTTGACTACAAACCGCCGATGTTCAAGTCCGAAGTCGGCGCGGTTTGGCACGTCAACACACTTCGCGGGATCGCGGACTTCGTTGGGGTGACCATAGATGCCTTTGAAGAGAGCTGGGAAACGGCGACGGTAGGCGATGATTATGAGACTGCGGCTTTCGGCATGGCGAGCGCAGGAAAAACAGCCGCGACGAGGTGGACGGTCACCGGGATGGTGAAAGGATCTCCGTTCCTCGTCTATCAGAAGATCCTGCGTCTGCACGAGGAAGCTGGAAAGGATTGGCCTGCGCCGATCCTGGGTAAGGCTGGTCCCGGAGTTACCCAGAAGATCTCGGTCACCGGCAGTCCGAACATCCGCGAAGAGCTGCACCGCTTCGGAGGTCCGTCGGGAACCCCGATCATCGCGGTCAACGCCATTCCGTTCGTTTGCAGCGCAGCACCCGGAATCATCCTCCAACAGAACATACCGACGTTCCCGCCGCGCTATCTCCGTGGAGCTGGTTGACATGGTCGCGGGAGCGCGGCTCGAGGCAGTTTAATCCAGCCGGCATGACGTTGCGATACGGGCCATCCGCGGGCAACCATTCGGATTATGGCAGGGTCTTTGTCGTGCTCCAAGACAGGCTGTTTTGGCGTGGTGGTCCGAAGCGTCAAGGAAGAAACGTTGTCGTTGCGACAGCAGCACGCGATCGGCACTCTGTTTCAACGCCGCCGTTCCGCTGCCAGGCGATGTCTCGATGCAACGACGTAATTGGCACCGAAGCTTGATGAGTTGGCGCGATTTATGGTGGGCAGCAGGCTGTTTCCTGCGATAAGCTTATTGCAATCTAAGAGCCGGAAATGCTTGGCGTATATCCGGACGGGCGGGGGTGACGAGGGTTGAAACAGTGATCCGATCATTGGCCCGTAAAAGTTCCCGCGCGCTCGCTGTGTGACAATGGTGGTCGGCAAGCTGCCGACGCGGCGATACGCGCTGGTCTATCGGCTTTGCGGTATCAGGCTGTTTCCGTCGTCGGTTTTCGTGCGACGGAGATCGCGGCAGTCGCGGCACGTTCGTTCAAACGGCTGCATCGCGTTGGGCGGTTGGCCTCGGCGACCTGGATGAAAAATGTGAGGCTCGGGAGGATATGACGACGGTGTCGAACATTGTGGCGCCCGCTGAGTATAGCGGCCAGACTGGTCCGGATCTGTCGGCTTTGTTTGAGCCGTTTCGAGTCCGTGCCCTGACGCTCCCGAACCGCATCGTGATGGCTCCCATGGGCCACCAGAACTCGTTGAACGGTGTTCACCGTCCCGGAATGGCGCGCTTCTACGCGCGGCGTGCCGAGGGTGGGGTTGGACTGATTGTGAGCGATGCGACTGCGGTGCCGCATCCTGTTGCGCATTGGGACATGCTCTGCACCCACTTCCACGGCATCGTCGCTCTCGAGGCCTGGAAGCACATCATCGCAGCCGTGAAGGCCGCCGGCGGGAGAATGATCCCTCAGCTGTGGCATGCGGGGTTCCAGCGAGAGATCGGAGCCATGCCGAACCCGTATCTCTCATCCATCAGTCCCTCCGGGATCTACCTTCCTTCCAAACCCAGTCCCGATAACGTGCGGGTGGAGGCGAAAAAGCTTGGCGAGGCGATGACTGCCAAGGAGATCGAGGCGGTTATCATGGCCTTCGGTGAAGCCGCCGAGACGGCTCAGCAACTGGGCTTCGACGGAATAGCGATCCACGGCGCCCACGGCTACCTCATCGACCAGTTCCTGTGGGCGGAGACGAACCGCCGTACTGACGCCTATGGAGGTGACATCGGGCGACGGAGCCGGTTTGCCGCGGAGATCGTGCGGGAATGTCGTCGGCGCGTTGGTCAGGACTTCCCGATCTTCTTCCGCATCTCGCAATGGAAAATGACCGATTACGCCGGCAAGCTGGCTGAGTCGCCCGCCGAACTCGAACAGGTGCTGGCTCCGATCGTGGATGCCGGGGTCGATGTGATCGACACGTCGACGCGCCGGTTCTGGGAGCCGGAGTTTCCCGACGGAGACATGAACCTCGCCGGATGGGTCAAGAAGGTCACCGGGAAGCCATCAATAACCGTGGGGTCTATCGGAATTGATCGCGAGCTCGACGTCACGGAGTTCGAGCGGACGGGGGTGAACAAAAGCACCAGCAAGGCCGACTCTGCCCTGACGGAAAAGACCCTCTTCAGGTTGCATCGGCTGATGGAGATGTTCCATCGCGGCGACTTCGACCTTGTGGCGATTGCCCGGATCATTCTCGCCAATCCGGCCTGGACTAATCAGATGCGCGAAGGTCGCTACGACCTGATCAAACCCTTTTCAGCCGAATGCATGCAAGAACCGTTCGAGGAGGTTTGACCGCACTGGAGTATGTCAACCGGCTGCTTTCTTGCGGTCATGCGCCGGGCTCGATCTTCCTGCACGGTAAAGGTCGGGACAGCCGCTCCGGTGGCTGGTGCGGCTCGGAGGATTGTGTTTCGGGCCGGGCGTTCAATAAATCAAGCGTAGCAAGGACTTTACGATGAACCGGCGTATCTCCACCGTTGCAGCGTCCTTCATACTCACGGCATTCGGGATGCCGGCTGCGTATGCTGCAGCAAGTCCGCAGGAAGCGGCGCAGCTCAAGACGACGCTCACTCCATTCGGCGCGACAAGAGCGGGCAATGCCAGCGGCACGATCCCGGCCTGGACGGGCGGTGACAGCGACGCCGCCGGCCTCTCCCCAAACAAGAACGTGCCCGACAAGTTCGCCGCTGATCGCAAGGTGCTGACGATCAACTCGAGCAACCTCGAGAAGTATGCGCCGAATCTGCCTGCAGGGGCAGTGGCACTGATGAAGCTGCATCCTGCCTGGCATATCGACGTCTATCCGACGCATCGCACGGGCGGTGCGGCGCCACAGTGGGTCTATGACAACACGTTCAAGAACGCCACGAACGCGACGCTCAAGGGGCCCAACGAAGTTGTCGGTGCGTTTGGCGGCGTGCCGTTCCCGATCCCGAAGGGTGGTCGCGAGATCATGTGGAACAACAACCTGCATTGGGAAGGCACGACCTCGATCAGCAAGAGCTCGATCTGGGTTGTCCCTCCTGGCGGAAGTCGGTCACTCTCCGGCACCACGACGGTGTGGAAATACGAGCCCTATTTCGATCAGACGCTCAACATCAACAACTTCAATAGCGTTTTGGCCTTGTACCGCATTCAATACAGCGCGCCGCCGCAGCGTGACGGCGAGGCGATCATTGCTGTGAACTCGATCAACTATTCAGTTACCTCGAAGAGGGTCTGGCAGTATCTGACAGGGCAACGACGACTTCGCCTGGCCCCGAACCTGGCATACGACACGGTCTATCCGGATTGCGGCGGCTTCATGAACTCAGATGAAGACCGGATCATGGGTCCCGATGCAGACCGCTACGATATGCGTATTGTCGGCAAAAGAGAAATGTACATCCCGTACAACGTCAACAAGCTGGCAAACTTCTCGACCGAGTCTCTGACAATGCAGGGATACATCAACCCGGATGCCGTCCGTTGGGAGTTGCACCGCGTCTGGGACGTCGATCTGACCGTTGTGCCGGGTGCTCGTCACGTGGTGCCGCACCGGCATATCTATTTCGACGAGGATACCTGGGAGCCGGCCGCGGCGGACGAGTATGACGCGCAGGGACGTTTGTGGAAGTTCAACGTCGCCTACCTGTACAACCAGCCGCTGGTCCCCACCGTCGTTGGCTACACAACCACGATCTACGACCTCCTCAACGGCGGCTACTGCTTTAACCAGGACGGGTTCGGCCCGCGCAGCGTCGAATACGCACCTGTCCCAAAGAAGCCCGTTTCGTTCTACGATCCCTCGACCGTCGTGGAAGATGCCTCACGGTAAACCGGGGTCGGTGCGGCGACCCGAGGGCGGTTGGGCCCGCCGCCGCACGGGCTTCGGTGCAACGCCTGGATTGCGCTTCGGAAGCACCGTGTCGCCTGTTTCGAGCGGAGATCGCTTCGTACAGGCACGGTGCACGAGCAGGACTGGTAGCTCCGCGACCTTCGGCACGTTCACCTTGGAGCCGGCGATCTCTGCCTTGTCGCCCGTTGATGTCGGAAGCCGCGAGAGTTCTCGATAGCCTTCCAGGCGACACCATCAGGCCGGGTCGAGACCATCGGAGCGGAATGTGGGTGCCAGCCGGTCCAGGACTGCGATGATCTGTTCGCGGCGTTCCGTGAGGGCAGCTTGCGGCGCCTTGCGGCGAAAGGATGATGATACCGATGTCGCTTGTCGGGCAGGATCGACGGTACTTCGACCCGGTCGTCGAGACGATGAGTCGCGAGGACCTGCGGCGGCTGCAGGAAGCACGGTTGCTGCAGCTCATTCCTTACGCCTATGAGCGCTCGCCGTTGATCCGCCAGGTTTGGGATGCGGCCAAGGTGAAGCCGCGCGAGATACGCTCGATCGGGGATTTCTTCGAAAAGGCGCCCTTCATCGACAAGGACGCGGTCAGAGCCTTCCGCGACAAGAATGACGATCCTTATGGCGGCACGCTATGCGCCCGGGCACCGCATCTCAAGGGTGTCGGGTTTACCGGTGGCACCACCGGCGATCCGACGCCGATCCCGCGCACAACAGAGTCGCCGATGCAGTTCAGCAACAAGCGGAACTGGTGGCACATGGGTGCGCGAGCGGGTGACTGGGTCACGTATATCCAGTTCACCTCGCGGCTCGGCCACCATGTCGATCGCTGGAGCAACGCCGGGTTTCGAGTATTCCCGCTGTCTTCACGAGCCGAGGACATCCCGCGGCTGATCGAGGGCTCGCGCCTGCTGCAGCCGAAAGTACTGCACATGCTCTCGACACCGCTTATCATTGGTCTCGAGCAATATGCCAAGCAAACCGGTACCAATCTGCGCGAGGTGTTCTCGTGCTACAAGGCCGCAGTCTTCGGCGGCGAGCCGCTCGGACCGCGATTTCGATCGGTGGTCGAGAGTTGGGGTCTCGAGATCTACCAGATGGGTACTGCCGAGGTGGGGCCGATCGTCGAGTGCAACAGCCATGATGGAATGCATGTCTGGGAGGACACCTGCCTGCTTGAGCATCTCAAACCGGGCACCAACGAGCCGGTCGCTCCGGGCGAACGTGGCGAGCCGGTGGTGACTGCCCTGGGCGACGACATCGCGCCGCTGATCCGATATCGTCTCGACGATCTTAGCGAGTGCTCTTACGACAAGTGCGCTTGCGGGCGTACTCATGCGCGCATCTGGCCAGTCGGGCGGATCGGTGACGAGACGATCGTTCGCGGGCGTTCGGTGTTGCCGGTGGATTTGATGCCGCTCATCCAGCAGATCCCGGAGACCGAGAACGGGCTGTTCCAGATCATCCGGCCGCGGCGTGAGCTCGACAGGCTGGCATTGCGCGTCGGCTATGACGAGGGCCAGCTCACCGGTTCGCGTGCGGCGCTTGCCAGCTATGTCGAGGAGCGGCTCGGCCGCAGCCTCGGCCTGCCGGTGGACGTGCAGCTGGTCGCCAATGCGGAACTGCTCAAAGCCGGGCCGATCCATAAGATCCCCAGGGTGACCAAGACATGATCGATTGGCCGGTCTTTGCAGGCATGTCCGTCAGCCCGGCGCTTGCACCGCTGACAGTCGGCCGGTTCTGGCACGACGGCGCCCGCCACGTCCTGCCGGCCTCCTCGCTCGAGATGGAGCGGGCGCATGACTTCGTGCTGCGCACCTTGTCGGGTTTCCACTTTCGAACCGGTGGCACGGTGATCATTGCGTCACTTCTCGATGAAGTCGCGCAGTACATGCCCGTCGAGCGCGCGGCAATGAGCTACGGCCTCGTCGTCTGCTCTATCGACGCCATGGCCTCCGATGGTGCGCGCATGGAAGCGGCAGTTCGTCGCTTCAAGCCCGCCGCAGTGTTCGGTCTCGAGGCGTCCCTGTTAGACAGCCTTGTTGCACTTGGCCATGATCCCGATGCGGTCTTCCGCGACACCGTGGTCTGGTGCCGCCCGGACGCAATCAGCCGTCTGGACGTGCCGAGAAAGCGGCTGATCGCGGAGGTTGGCCCCGCCCTCGCTCTCGGCTGCATACATGGCGAGGGCATGCATATCGACCGTTTCGAGTGGCAGGTCGAATTCGATAAGGATGGCGCGCTGCTGCTCAGCAGCCTGTCGCCACGCGTTCTCAACCTGACAAGCTTCCGCACCAACCTGACTGGACATCTGCTACCGGGCGCCTGTCCATGCGGTAACTCCGACCCGCGCTTCGTTTGTGACTGACGAGGATGCCGGCGTAGGCACCTTGCGTCGGCTGCTCAGGAAAGCTCGGCAAACTGTCGTGCAAGTCCACAGTTTTCCGGATACCCGCACAACTCCTCAGCAAGGGACATCCCTGACGAGCCGGATCTCGCGTCTAGAGCCGCGCGCGTTCCTTCCGGTCAGGGATCTGATACCGCGTGACCTCTTCATAGCGAAGCGCGTCCACAAGCGGCAGGTCCTGTCCGGCCAAAAAAAGATCCTTGTAGGCGGCGATTGAACCTGCGCTGTTGGTGGTGATTGCCGCGATGAGATCCTCAACGCGTCGATCGAGCTCCGCAAGCGGCACAGAGTCGAGCGCCAGCCCGATCGCCCGGGCTTCCTGACCACTGACCCGGCGTGCGGTAAAGGACATCTCGCGCGCCCGTACGGCGCCGATCCGACGCGGTAGGCGTTGGCTGCCGCCCCAGGACGGACGGAGCCCCAGCTTAGCATGGGTATCCGAGAAGACGGCCTCGTCGGCTGCAACGATGAAGTCACAGCCGAGTGCCAGTTCGAGGCCGCCGGTAAAGCAATAACCGTTGACCCGGGCGATGGAAACGGGTCGCATCGTCTCCAGCAGACGGATGAAGCGCCGTGCCTGTTCGTTGAAACGGGCGCGCTGCTCGCGGGTGATCTCTGGGCGGCTCATCTCTCGGAGGTCCACACCGGCGCAGAACGCCCGCCCCTCTCCCGTGAGCACCAGGACGCGGACGTCATCCCGAGCCGCCACCTGTTCGGCCACAGTGCAGCAGAAATCGAGCATCGCCGGCGTCAGCGCGTTCATCACCTCTGGCCGCATGAAGCGCAGCTCCAGGACACCGCCATGCTCGCTGACTGCCACGAGATCGGACAAGGTTTCGATACTGGCTGATGTCGTCACATGGTCGGCTTCTGTGTTCATGATGTTCGTTCCGATTCATGGGGTGCCGCTTGCTTGTTCCGAACCCGTGTAGCGGAAGTTTGCCAATCGGTGGCGTGAGCCGGCTTAGCTCCGGGTGCCAGATCTCGCGCCCGTCGGTCAAGTGCAATGACCCTGTCCCTGGAACGGCATCAGCGACACAACGTCCGACACGCGGCCTGCGTGGCATGGCGGCATGGATCTGTCTGACGCGAGATGGCCGAAGCCGCGCCAGGAGGAGGGCACCAAGCTCAAGGGCGATGGAGCAAACGGGCTACTCGCAGCGTCGGGCCTGCGGGCTGGATGGAAGGCTTCAACGCATGATCTCGCGACGAATGCCTGAACGGGCCCATCCCGGCAGCCTTGGCAACCCGCCGCGCGCAGCCGCATGCGGAGGCAGGATTCTCGTGGTTGTGCGGAGCAACAATCGAGATCGACCGACCTGCGTTGAAACTAAAATGTTGTCGCACCACGAACGGCCATGTCATCTTACTTAGAATAGTTAGATATCCGCTCCAGGGAAACGTGAGATGGACATTGTCATGCCGGTGGAGGCGAGAACGGATGGGCTTGCCGGTATCCGGGTTCTGATCGTTCTCTCGCAATGCCTGGTCGGCGGTGACGTCGCGCTGATGACGGTATCGTTGGTCGGCATCGGGTTGAGGCTGCACATTCTCCCGTCCGAGCTGCAATGGATACTCAGTGCGTCCTATCTTACCTTCGGCGGCTTTCTGGTCCTCGGCGGGCGTCTTGTTGACGTCAACGGAGCGCGCCGGATGTTCGTGTTGGGCTCCGGCCTTTTCGCGCTCGGCCTGATCTTCGGCGTCGTCAGCAACCTCCTGCTGCTGATCATCGCCGGCCGGGTGCTTGTAGGCCTCGGGGGAGCCATGCTTTGCCCGGCGACCATAGGACTGATCGTCGACCAGTTCGCGGTCGGCTCGTCGCGTGACAAAGCATTCGGCCTGTACTCGATCGGGCAAGGCGCTGGCTTCTTCGGCGGTATGGTCGTCGGCGGCTTGGTGCTTGCGGCGTTCGGCTGGCACGGAACCTTCGCGCTTGATTTCCTGCTCGCCGCCGGCAACCTCCTACTCGGCCTCGCCGTCATCCCGCGTGTCAGAACGGCTCCCGTTTCGGGCGCCTTGAATCTGCCCGGAGCCATCGCGGTCACCATCGGCATGGGCCTGACCGTCTACGGCCTGTCTTCGATCGGCAAGTCCGGCATCGCCGCGCCCCAGGTCTGGATCGGCCTGGTCGGCGGCGTGCTCGTGCTCCTGTGCTTTGTCGCTATCGAGCGGCGCAGCAGCAACCCGCTGCTGGAGTTCTCCGTGTTCCGCGCGGAGAACATGACCATCTCGTTCGTGCTCAACATGCTGATCAACGGCATCAGCCTGGCGACGTTCGTGACGTCGCTGCTCTATGTCCAGCGTATCGGCCGGCTCGCTCCCGCCTCGATGGGGCTGGTTTTCCTGCCGGCGTTGATTATCACCATCATCACTGCCCGGCTGGTGCCGGTGGCACTGCGACGCTTCTCATCGCGAGCAGCCGCAGTGATGACGTTTGCACTTTATGCGGTGTTGCTGGTGCCGATACTGGCAAATGGCTATGCGGTGACGTCATCGGCAGCGGCATTCGTGATCGCCTTGGTTATCGTCGTCATGTCCACGATCGGCGTGACCACAGGCGTCATCACGATGTTTGCCGAGGCAACCGGCAATGCGTCGCCCCTGCATCGCGGAGTGGTGTCCGCGATCCTGCTGGCGCTGGCACAGATCGGCGCTGCGCTGGGGATCGCGTGCAGCGCCTCCACGCTGTCCATGCATGCGCCAGGGGCGCTGGAGAACTTCCGGCTGACCTATTTCTGCATATTTGTTCTCGCGATGATTGCAAGCGCGCTCGCCGCCAGCTTCTTCCGCTACCACTTGCCGCGTGATCTTGCCGCTCGTCATTGAGGCAGACCGCAGGCGTGATGTGGTCGCGCTCATCCGCCGGGCGCACGCCGGAGGCGACGATTTGCGCGAGGTGATCGCCTTCGCTCACCAGGATCGCTCGCCTCGCGGAACTCAACCGGTCGGGAAGTCCGCCTCTACCGATCGTGCTGCCCAGGACCTCACCTCCGCCAGTCGGCTCTCATGCGCCTTTTCGATCGCCCTTACCGCCACGGCACCAAGCACGAGCCGCTCCGGTGGAGGCTTGGATGCCATGGCCTCAAGCAGGATCGTGGCGCCGCGCACAGGCTCACCCGGGGGGGGTTCCGCGCGTTTGCGCGCGGGGCCCCCCCGGTTTTAGACCACCGGGTTGGCGGCGCCCCCCCCGGCCGTGCCCTGGCGGGCGCCACCGAAAAAGCCGGTACGGAACGGACCAGGCTCCACGACCATCGTCTCGATCCCGAGCGGCCGAACCTCGCGTCGAAGCGATTCCGAGAAGCCTTCAACTGCGAACTTCGAGGCGGCGTAGAAGCCGGATCCGGCCGGCCCGAGCACGCCACTGACCGACGAGAAATTCACAACGAAGCCCTTGTTTCGCGCCCGCATGCCAGGCAGCACTGCTTTGGTGAGTGCAACCAGACCAAAGAAGTTCACCTCGAAAAGCGCACGGTATTCGGCCTCGCTGGTTTCCTCGATGGCACCGAGAAGACCATAGCCGGCGTTATTCACGAGAACATCAATCGTACTCAGGTGGATCTCCGCTTCGGCGAGACCCCGCGTCAGCGACGCTGCATCGCCAACATCCAGCGAGACCGGGACCAGGCGATTGCCATGCGCAGCGACGAGCTCTGCAAACGCATCAGGATTTCGGCTTGCTGCCGCAACCCGTCCACCTTGAGCCAGAACCGCCTCCACAATGGCGCGCCCGAATCCGGAGGACGCACCCGTCACAAGCCAGTTGCATGTTTGCCAGCCAGACATCGTTCATCCTTGCTCCTAGATGTCATCACATCAATCCTGCCGGTGAACGCCAAGCTTCCTGTGATGCGGGACAGGAGAACAAGCCGCCGGCGCCGCTGTGGTTCGACCTGTCAACCAGGCCGGCTTTTCAAGCGTCCGCAGTCATCGAGGCAACTGGTGGAAATCGACACCCGCCCCATTCTCGCCGGCGGTGAGACGCAACCTCGATCATGCCGAGCGATCGCTTTTTCCCTCGCACAAACGTCTATCTTAGTAGGACAATGTGTCAGCCTTGCCGGGCGGCGGCAAGAGGCGGAAGGCGGCGACCCGGAACGTCGATGGTATGCGCGACACAGCTCGAGAGTGGATGAGCCGAGCGTTCGGCGGAACCAGACTCATCATGCAAGCGGGGGGAGGCGACATGGGTCACGATGATGGCGATGCGTTTGAAAACGCCCATTCCCACCCCTCCCGTGGTAAAATGCCGCGGTTCCGGATCTGCGAGAACGTACCGCAGGCATGCGGTTCATTTCCTTTGCCGCCGAAGCGCGTCACGGCGCGTCAAACCTGCACCTTGATCAAGCGGAAGAGTCGGTCTTGAGCTATCACCCGCAGCCCGATGGTCGGTTTCGACGGCGGCTACGTGCGGTAGTCGGTGACGGCCTCGTCCATTCGGCCGTGGAAGACGACTTCCACCATTTCACGATCACGCTCCGTCACGACGGTCGGAACGTTGTCTCGGTGGAGGGAGGCTCGGTGCGCACGCCTTGGACGTTGTGTGCCCAGGCCGCGTCGCAACTGGACCAGCTTGTAGGATGCCCCCTGACCACGGCGGTGTATCGGCGGCCTGACTTGCCGGACCCCCGCCAACAATGCACCCACCAATACGAGACCGCGCTGTTCGCGATCGCGCAGGCCGCCCGGGGCGGCGCCCGGCAGTATGACGTATTGATCCCGGACCGGGCAGCCATGGCGCAGCAGGCGCAATGGAACGGCGAGCCAAGGCGCAGCAATCAGCGTCATGGGAGAACGCGCGCTGAACTGCTGCGAGACGGCCGACCTTGCCTCGTCTGGGACATCGACGGTGAAATCATCGCCGGACCCACCCCGTTTACCGGTCGCGCTGTTCGCGGCCTGATGAGCTGGGCGCTCGAGATGCTCGACGATGACGGGGTGGAGTCGGTGCGTGTCCTGAGGCGAGGACTGCATGTGTCGGGCGGTCGGTCGATCCCGTTCGACACCCTGCCCGGCGCCTGGGTGCAGAAGGTCGCTACCGGCGGATGCTATGTCTTCCAGCCGGAGCGCATCAACCACGCTCCGCGCAAGATCGGCACAACACAGGATTTCGCCGATCGGCCGGACGATCTGCTCGCCCGGTTTCCGTAGTCCGGCTCGGTCACAGACCGGCTCGGTCACAGAATGGATGTTGAACAGGCGACCCGACCGCCACCCATGCATGCCAGACGGCAAGCATGCTGCCACGTCCCCAGGCGAGGACGTTCGATCCGCCGGTCGCGTTAAGCGCTCCGGATGATCTGGCGGCGCTTCCAGTCCAGCCGCATCGTGTCGTATAGTCGCGGCGCCTGCTCCCATTTCTCCTGCGGCCGCGGCACCGTGAAGGCCGGCAGCTTTGGCATCAGCGAAAATCAGTTTCCGGAGTGCAGCTGTGGTTGGCGCAACACTCCCGGCGCCGCCAAGCAAATCAGCGAAACTCGACTTGAGCGAGCGATCACTTTGCAAGCGGCAAACCGTCTCGTTGATGAGCAGCAAAGCGCTGCACCCCCGCTGCCGCGACGATCGGCAGAAGGTGCGCCGCCAGTCGGGTCTAGCTGCGTCCAAGGTAACGCTTGAGCGGCGCCGGGCTGCATGGATCCTCACCGAAGCCGCCTAGGGATCGGCAGACGCAGTCTCGGCGCCTCGCTGCATGGCCTCGTGCAGCCGGCGCGCCATCGCGGTTGCGAACGCGGGATCGTTGATGTCGCAGTCGGACCGGACGATCTCGATCCGCGGGTGCAGCGCCGGCAGCAGCGCCTCGAGCAGGGCGGCGTCGGCCTCGGGATCGTGGAACACCTCGCCCGGGCGGGCGATCGAGGATATGCCGCCGAGCGGCACGAACAGGCTGACCGGCCCGGTGGCGGCGTTCAGCTTGCGGGCGAGGATGCCGCCCAGCGCGGCGCACTCCGCGGCATCGGTGCGCATCAGCGTCACGTTGGGGTTGTGGCGGTAGACCCGGCGTTTGTTGAAGCGCTCGGGCACGTCGGCGGGTGGGCCGAAATTGACCATGTCGAGCGCGCCCAGCGAGACCACCTGCGGCACGCCGAGCCGGCCTGCGATCTCCAGCCGGTCGGGACCCGCGGACATCCGGCCGCCGACCAGCTCGTCGGCAAGCTCGGTGGTGGTGAGGTCGAGGCAGCCCTGCACCAAACCCTCGCCGACAAGCCGCTCCATGGCGCGTCCGCCGGCGCCGTTGGCGTGGAACACCAGCACCTCGTAGCCGGCGGCCTCCAGCCAGGCCCGCGCCACGGTGACGCAGGGGGTGGTGACGCCGAACATCGAAATGGCGACGACCCGGCCCCCCTGCTGCCGGAGCGGCCCCTGGAGCTGGTACCCCGCGGCCATCGCGGCGATCGCCGCGGCGGCGTTCTCCAGGATCCTGCGCGTGATGCGGTTCAGGCCGGCGAGGTCGGTCACCGGGGCCATCATGAGGATGTCCGACTGGCCCACATACGAGCTCACGTCGCTCGAGGCGATGGTGGAGACCATCAGCTTGGGCAGGCCCAGCGGCAGGGCGCGCATCGCGGCGGTGGCGATCGAGGAGGAAATCCTGATCCTCAGCGACGAGATCT